>CAZFGM010000038.1:0-11234 GCA_964518515.1 uncultured Alcaligenaceae bacterium
GGAAAGATAAACGGCTGCTGGTGCAGAATCCCATCACAAATCACATCCAGCCCGGGGTTGCGGCCCGGTTCCAGGTCGGCCAGACCGCCGATGTCCACGGCGAACTTGGCCGGCACATTGGCGGGCTTCATGAACGGCAGGGGAATCATGCGGCGAAAGAAAAAGTGATAGGCGTATTGACGAGCGCGCTCGAGCGTGGCCCCGTCCAGCTTTCGGCCTAGCGGCAAGCGGTCCAGAATCTGAAAGTATTCCCCCGCCGAATGCGCATCCAGCGTCACGCCTTTGCCGCGAATCCAGGCCTCGCCCGCCACCACGACCGGGATGCCCACGCTGGACAATTCCACGCCCGTCTTGGTCCCGTAGATCAACACCGCATCGCACTTGTACATGGCCGCATACGTGCTGCTGTTGTTGTCCGGAGGAATGATGAACACGTTTTTCGGCAACCGCGGAAAGACCTTGCCTATCTCGTCAATAAGGGGCTGCCGGGAGGGAATGGTCCCGCGGATTTCCGCCGGGTGGATGCGGATGAGCAATTGCAAATCCGGGCGCCTGGCAAAATAGCGGATCGTTTGCACGATCCAGTCCAGCATGTTGACAAAAGCATTGGCCCGGTAGTGGAGCTGGGCGTCCCAGAAGACGTTGGTCAACAGGCCGATGGTGGGCTTTGTGAAATCCACGCCGAATTCGGCGGCAATCTTGTCGATGTCCTCGATCGGTTTTTCGTGGAACCAGATCCAGTCGTTACTGCCGGTCAGGCGGCTGGCCAAGTAATCCAGCACCTCTTTTTCCTGGGTCGGGCTCCACGGCATGTTCTCCCAGGCAGCCGTCGGTTCTTCGAGCAAAGTATGATGATAGGTATCCTGGTGAGAAAAGATAAAGCAGCTCATGCGGTAAGCGACGTTCCAGGTGACCAGGCGCAGGCCGGCCTGGCGGCAGACCTCGGCCGTCAAACCCTGCGGGACATAAATGCCATGATTGAAACAGGCCACGTCGAAATGTTCGCGCTCGAGGAGCCGCCGCACCGTCATACTCGTGAGCAACGACGCCTCGAAAAAGCGGCGCAGGACCATCTCGGCCTCCGGCGTCGGGGCCAGTTCGCCGCGCGCGAAAAAGCGCAACGTTCCCGCCAGGGCATGTTCGCCCACGGCCAGGTCGTGCCAGCGATACGTTCCTATGTGCTCGCGCGGAACCTGGCCGGCGATGGTCCGAGCCTGCTGCCGATCCGCCGACGTCAACAGGTCGCTGTACTTTAGAATGGGCAAGCCGGTGCTTTGAAATAAAGCCAGCCCCTGGCCATAACAGCTTTCACACAACTTGGCGGGCAGAGCATACTGTTCCAGAACCGAAGTATCCGGAACTTTGCCGATGTGGGCTTGCAAGCAAGCCGGCAGGACTTTATCGCACAACAGGTACTTCACGCGGGCCCCGCGCAGGGTTAGACTCACCCCCAGCAAGCTCTCCAAGACCGCGCCGGGAGCGAAGCCGCCAACGCTGGTAGCGATCAGCACGGAAGGCCCGCGGGCGGCCCGCTGGCGGGCGGCGTCCCACAGGGCCTGATCCTTTTTCAACCAACCGGCCCAATCGGGGACTGCGCGCTCGCCCTGGCCGGCCAGGTGCAACGCCAGTTTGCCAATCTTGCGCGGAGAAACAACGGCCTTGAAGACACGTTTGAGGTTGGCCAGGAATCCCATGGATTATTCCTCATGTCGGCGGCGTGGGATGGCCGCAGCCAATTCAACGCGAGGGGCAGGCGCGCGGTCGCCTTCGGCTCCCCGCTAAACGTGACGTTAGGCGGCGCGAACGGCGTGGCTGGGTCGCAGCAGTTGCCGCAGGCGTCCCGCGATGGCTTCGCGTCCCAGGCCCATGCCGGCCAGGGCTTCGGCCCGGAAACCCGTGTCGGGCAGGTCGTCCAGGGCCACCTGAGCCGAAGCCGACACTGTCAATCCTGCTTGGGCCACGGCGGCAAAAAATCCTTCGCCCAGGCCCCCCAGCCGATGATGATCTTCGGCAACCAGAATCGGAATCTTCCGGCCGGCCAACGCGTGCATCATCTTGCCGTCAAAAGCCGTGACCCACGGATGATTGCGGACCTCGACCTCGAGACCCTCGGCGGCAAGCAATTCCGCCGCCGCCATCGCCTCTCCCAGCATGACCGGCCCCGCGGACAAAAGGACGGCGTGCCTTCCCGCCCGCAACACCTGCGAATGACCGACCGGCAGGCGGGCATCGCCCGCCGGCAGGGCCAGAGCCGACGGCGCCATGACCACGCGCAGATACAGCATCGGCCCGACCTCGCCCCGGCCAAAACGCTCGACGATGCCCTGGCAATCTTCCGGCCCCATGGGTTGATAGATTTGCAACCCGGGAATCGAGCGCAAGCTGCCGATGTCGCGGAAAGCCTGGTGCGACATTCCCGGTGTGGCGGGGATCACGCCGGCCAGGTGGCCCACCAGGAGGAAGCGTGCCTTCTTATCGGTGGCCAGGTTGTAAATCTGTTCGTTGGACCGCGACGTAAGAAAGGCGGCATAGCTGTTGATAATCGGCACGTAACCCAGGGCGGCCAACGCTGACGCCGCCGAGCACATGTGCTGCTCCATGATGCCCAGCTCGAGGAAGCGGTCGGGAAATTCCTGGCGGAACGGCGTCAAGCCGCAATCTTCTTCCAGGTCGGCATCGAGCACGACCACGTGGGGGTGCTGCCGCGCCAGTTGCAAAACCGCGGCGGCGAAAGCGGGCACCAGGGGTTTACCCTGGATGCCGGCGGCGGCCGGCTCCAACGGGATCTTCAGCTCGGTCACCACCGTCGGCGGGGCCCCACCCAGCGCCGGCCAGATCCGGCTGACGCGCTGGAGGATTTCTTGCTGCGCCTGGGCCAGCTGGCCAGCGCTGGGCGGCTTGTTGTGCCAGACATAGCGGTCGCCGGGCTGCTTGAGGACCGCGGTATGTTCCATGAAACTCACGCCGCGTCCTTTGATGGTGTGGGCCAGCAGGCATTTGGGTTTGTCACCAACCTGGTCGAGCAGATCGAAGGCCTGGCGGATGCTACCCGCGTCGTGACCGTCGCACTCCGTCAGCGTGAAACCCAGGGCCTGCAGAGTGCCCGGCAAATCCCGGTAGATGAGAATGTCATCCACATACTGGTCCGTCTGGACTTTGTTGGCGTCGATCACCAGATAAAATTGCGGACAAGCGAAACTGGCGGCGCTGAGCAGCGCCTCCCAACCCTGACCTTCTTGAAGCTCGCCGTCGCCGCACAGGGTATAGACGTTGCCGGCCAGGCCAAAGCGCTGTTTGGCGATCGCAAAGCCGACCGCCTTCGACAGGCCCATGGTCAACGAGCCGGTGTTGCCATCGACGCCCGGCGTGGTGACATGCGAATGTCCGGGCAAGCCGCCCCAACGGCGCAAGTGGTCGAGCCGGGCGGTGGGGAAAAAGCCGCGCGCGGCAAGGACGGCATAATGCGACGGCGCCGCGTGGCCCTTGGACAGGACGAAAATATCGCGGTCCCGCCGCGCCGCCAGGACCGGATCGAAATGCCCCCGCCGGAAATACAATTCCGCCAGCAAATCGGCCATGCTGAGCGACGCTCCCAGATGGCCGGTGCCCGCCCGCGCCACGCTCAGCAACGTGTTAAAGCGAAGCAAATCTCCCGCCGCCTGCACCCAGGGGTCGCCCTGCTCGGCATATGGGCCGGGGCGGATTTTTTCCCGGATTGCCTCGAACACTTCGTGGGAAATGTATCCGCGCTTATCGAGAGGCTGCATGAGGTTTCCTTAGCATCGGGATCGTTTAGCGGGGAGCCGGAGGCGACCGGTCGCCTTCGGCTCCCCGCTAACCTGAAATTTTTTTGGACGATCGCCTCACGCGGCCCGGGAACGTTTGGCGGTCGCGGGTTGCAGCAGCGCCAAATCTTCGTCCACCATCATCTTGACCAGCCCTTCAAAGGACACTTCCCTTTCCCAGCCCAGCACTCGGCGGGCCTTGGACGGATCGGCCAGGAGCAGATCGACTTCGGCGGGCCGATAAAATTGCGGATCGACGATCACGTGTTTTTTCCAGTCCAGACCGGCGTGCGCGAAAGCGATGCGGACGAATTCCTCGACGCTGTGCGTTTCGCCGGTGCCGATGACGTAATCCTCGGCCCTGTCCTGCTGGAGCATCAGCCACATGGCCCGGACGTAATCGCCGGCATAGCCCCAATCGCGTTTGGCCTGGAGATTGCCGAGGCGCAACTCCGTGGCCAGGCCGCGCTTGATCTTGGCCACCGCATGGGTGATCTTGCGCGTGACAAACTCCAAACCCCGCCGCGGGCCCTCGTGATTGAACAGGATGCCCGAACAGGCGAACAGATTGTAGCTTTCCCGGTAATTCACCGTGATGAAGTGCCCGTAGACCTTGGCCACCCCATACGGACTGCGCGGATAAAACGGCGTGGTCTCGCGCTGCGGTGTTTCCCGCACTTTGCCGAACATTTCGCTCGACGAGGCCTGGTAAAACCGGGCGCGCGGACAAACTTGGCGCACGGCTTCCAACAGCCGCGTCACCCCCACCGCGGTGAACTCGGTCGTCAGCACCGGCTGCTGCCAGCTCGTCGGCACGAACGACATGGCCCCCAGGTTGTACACCTCGTCGGGCTGGACCATCTCCAGTATCCGGGCGATGGACGTCTGGTCCAGTAAATCGCCTTGGAGCAGCTCGATCCGGTCGCGGATTTTTTCGATGCGGTTGCAGGTCTCGGTGCTGGCCCGGCGGACCATGCCATACACCTGGTACCCCTTGGCGAGCAGCCAATCCGCCAGGTGCGAGCCGTCCTGGCCGGTGATTCCCGTGATCAACGCTTTCGGCATCGTGCCCTCCTGCCTCCTGATCTGACTTCTGACTTCTGACCCCTGGATTTACCCGATATTCCGGTTTCCGGTCAAGGCCGGGCGGGTGGAGTCCCCGAACCAACCCCGTTTCAAACCGCGCAAAATGCCCAGGAAAACTTGGCGAAACCAGGGCGCTCGGCGATTACTCCACAAGTAATGAACAAAAGCCGCGGCCGGACAAAACAACGGCAGCCAGCGCAAATAGCGGAACCGGCCGCGCGGGTTTTCCCAGCATTGGTGCCGCCACAGGCGGACAAAATGGTTCAGCTCGCAAAACCGGGTCTGTGCCAGGCACACCTGGATGTTTTCCTGAAAGACCCGCAAGCGCTGCGACAGCGTTTTCGTGGCGGCGTACAGCCGCGACTGGGCCAAGACCTCCTCGATATAAGAAAACCGGGCCCCCGCTTGATCCAGCCGCAGCCAGTACTCGTAGTCCAGGCAGCAATGCAGCTTTTCATTGAACGGGCCGACCCGGCGGGCAAGGCGTGCCCGCCAGAAAGCCGCCGGCTGACACACCAGGCAATGCTGCCACAACCGCCGTCGTGAAAACGGCTCCGTGGCGTACCGGCCGATGACCTTATCCTCTTCATCAATAATGTCCGCCAGGCCATACACCACGTCGGCCTGGGGGTGGCCGCGAAAATACTCCACGACCCGAGTCACCGCACCGGGCCGGAGAACGTCATCCGAGTTCAGATAAGCCCAGATGGTGCCACGGGCGCGGGCCAGACCTTTGTTGATGGCCTGGGCCTGCCCCCCATCCGATTCGGAAACCCAAACTAACCGGCTCCCATAGGAGCGCAGGATGGCCACGGAATCGTCGCTGGAACCGCCGTCCAGCACCAGGTATTCGATCCGCGGATAATCCTGTCCCAGAACGCTGTCGATGGTCCGGCGCAAAAAGCGTCCCTGGTTGAACGACGGCGTCACGATGGAAACGAGGGGCAACTCCTCCATGAGTCATCCTGCATTCTAACGTTTAGCGGGGAGCCGAAGGCGACCGGCGATTCCAACGGTCGCCTTCGGCTCCCCGCTAAACGGGTGTGTCATCAAGCGGCGCGGTGGCTTTCCTTGGTGCGCTGCGCCCGGTACCAGGCCACCGTGCGGGCAAGGCCTACTTCCAGCGGCATGGCGGCCGCGAAGCCGAACAGCTGTTTCGCCCGCGTCGTATCCAGGCAGCGCCGCGGCTGGCCGTCCGGCTGGCTCGGATCGAAGCGGATTTCTCCGGCAAAACCCGTCGCCTGGGCTATTAACCGGGTCAGGTCGCCAATGGCGATTTCCTGGCCGGAGCCGATATTGACCGGATCGGGATCCTCATGGTGTTCCAGCGCCAGGTGAATGGCCCGGGCCGCGTCTTCCACGTAGAGAAATTCGCGCGTCGGCTTGCCCGTGCCCCACACCGTCACAACACCGTCGCCACGCTCCTGGGCTTCGAGGCATTTGCGAATCAGGGCTGGGATGACGTGCGAGCTTTGCGGATCGAAATTGTCGCCCGGTCCATACAGGTTGACCAACAACAGATTGATGCCGTGCAAGCCGAATTCCTGGCGGTAGGCCTGGAGCATGACGAGCAACATTTTCTTGGCCAGGCCGTAAGGCGCGTTGGTCTCTTCGGGGTATCCATTCCAGAAATCGCTTTCCTTGAAGGGCACAGGAGTGAATTTGGGGTACGAGCAGATGGTGCCGGCCATGAGGAATTTTTCCACGCCGAGTTGGCGGCACTGCTCGATGAGCTGGGCGCCCATGATGAGGTTTTGATAGGCGAAGGTGCCCGGGTGCCTGCGATTGGCGCCGATGCCGCCGACGCGCGCGGCCAGGTGGACCACGATTTCCGGCCGCTGCCGCGCCAACATCCGGCGAATGTCCTCGTCGCGGGTCAGGTCGAACTCGGCGCTGCGGGGAAGGAAAAGCTGCTGGCAGCCCGCCTGGCGAAGGCGCCCGACCACGTGACGGCCTAAAAAACCAGCGCCGCCGGTTAACAGAATTTTCTTGTGTCGCAGGTCCATAGTTCCCTCGTTAAAGAACATTCCGGGCCGGTTCCCCAAGCCGGCAGCGCGAGCGAGGCCGGCCTTGCTTGCGCTGCGGACTCACTCATGGGGGCCGGATTCTAACAAGAACGGAAAAGGAGGGTCAACCGCGAATGCCCACGAGCGGCGGGGTTCACCCCCGCCGTGTTGGTGGATCGTTCGCCAGGTTTCCGGGCCTTTCCGGCTTCCCCGGCTTGCCCAAATAAGAACGTGGCTGCTCTTGTTACGAGCAAGGGCGGTTTGTTAAATACGCCAGGTCCAGGTTGTAGGTCAGCCTTTCCAGGCTGACGCAACTTGCCCAAAATCGGAGACCAGTTCGGTTCAGGCTGGAAAGCCTGACCTACGCTGGACCGCATGAGGCACAAGCATATTTTTATCGATCTGACGCCGGTGCTGCCCGGGGGCGAAAACGGCGGGGTCAAGGTGCTGGCCGTGGAGTTGGTTCGCCAGTTCGGCCTCTTGGCGCCGGATTGGGATTTCACCCTGCTCATTACCAGCGAAAGTGCGGAAGAACTGAGGCGGCTGCAAGGTCCCAACCTTCACTGTCTTTGCCAGGGGCCGGGGAGGAGTCGCCGGTCTTGGTCGCGGCGGCTAGGCCGCATCCTGCCGGTTCCGATCAAGGACCTGGTCCAGGGGGCCTACCGGCGGTGGGTGCAGTGGCCGCGCCACAATCAGTGGCTGCGTCACCTGGAGGTGGATTTGGTGTTCTGCCCGTTCACGCGGCCGTTTGCCGCCACGGCGTCGGTGCCGGTCGTTTCCGTCATTTGCGACCTGCAATTTATTTATTATCCCCGGTTTTTCACAGGCGAAGACCGCGCGGCCCGCAACCGCCAGTTTCGCGAAGCGGTCCGTTGGGCAAGCAGGCTGATCTGCATTTCCGATTTCGTTCGCGCGACGGTCCTGGCCAACGCGGCCGTGCCGGGCGAACGCGTGGTGACCATACCCATCGCCCTGCCGCATCGACTGAAACGATCTCCGGGTCTGGGCCGAGTCTCGGAGCGGTGGCCCTTGCGGCCGTCGGGTTTTCTGCTGTACCCGGCCAACTTTTGGCCGCACAAAAACCATGCGGCCTTGCTGGACGCTTTTGCCCGCTTCCGCCGGCGCCATCCGCACACGGACCTGAAACTGGTGTGCCCCGGGGCTCAGGGACCTCACCAAGAAAATGTTCGCGCTGCGGCGCTCCGGCTCGAACTGGAAGGCCAGGTCGTGTTTCCCGGCTTTGTTTCGGCCGGCGATCTGGCCGTTTTGCTCGAGGCCTGCCGGGCCGTCATTTTTCCGTCCTTGTACGAGGGTTTCGGCATGCCGGTGCTGGAGGCCATGGCCTTTGGCAAACCGGTGTTGTGCAGCCGCGCCGCCAGCTTGCCCGAGGTGGCCGGCGACGCCGCCCTGTATTTCGATCCCCAGCGCCCTGACGAGATGGCAAACGTCATGCAAATCCTGGAAAACAATCCCGCCCTGATCGAGGAGCTGGTGCGGCGGGGTTATCAGCGTGTGGCCGGCTGGGGAACCCCGGCCACCATGGCCCAGCGTTATCTGCAGGTGTTTCGGGAAGTTCTGACCCCGCGCCTGGGCTTTGCAACGCATTTGTAGGTCAGCCTGTTGGCTGGGAGTGGCCCGGGGTGCTTTTTGAACCAGGCCCGATTCGGTAATGGGGTGAGGTAATCGAAATGTTCAGGTCATTTCACTCGGCCCTTTGCTCGATCCAGCCGCCGCCGAGCACGCGATTGCCAGCATAAAACACCACGGCTTGTCCCGGCGTGATGGCGCTCTGGGGTTGGTCGAACTCGACACGGGCGCCGCCGTCGGCACGGGAAATAACCGTGGCCGCGGCGGCCGGATGGCGGTAACGGATTTTGGCCTGGCAGGCCATCGGCCCAACCGGAGGTTCGATGAGCCAGTTGACGCGCGCCGCGGTCAGGGCCGGGGCCAGCAATTCCTCACGGTCGCCAACTACGACTTCGTTGGTGGCGGGAATGATGTCCAGAATATAGCGGCGCGCGCCGGCGGCGAATCCCAGTCCCTTGCGCTGGCCGATGGTGAACTGCTCGATGCCGTCGTGCGCGGCCAGGACGTGGCCGGCGGTATCGACGATGTTGCCGGCGGTTTGCAATTCCGGGCGGCGGCGGCGGATGAAGGCCGCGTGGTCGTTTTCCGGGACGAAGCAAATCTCGACGCTGTCGGGCTTGTCGTGCACGGCCAGGCCCAGGTCGCGAGCCAAGGCGCGAACCTCGTCTTTGCGGTAGCCGCCGATTGGAAACAACAGATGCGGCAGCAGGCTGCGCCGCAAACCGAAGAGGACGTAGGACTGGTCCTTGGCCGGATCGGCGCCGCGATGCAGTTGGGGCCCGCCGTGCCCGTGAACGATCTGGGCGTAATGGCCGGTGGCCACGAAATCGGCGTCCAGGTGCTTGCCGTATGCCCACAGCTTGCCGAACTTCAACCAGTTGTTGCACACCACGCACGGATTGGGCGTGCGCCCGTGAATATATTCCTCGGCGAAATAATCCATGATGCGCTGGAAGTCACTTTCGAAATCGAGGGCATAGAAGGGCATGTCGAGGCGGTCGGCGACGCGGCGGGCGTCGCCGGCATCGAGGGCGCTGCAGCAGCCTTTCTTGTGGGCCGGCGTATCGTCCTGGGGGCCGTGCACGCCGGTGCGCATGAACAGGCCGATGACGTCGTACCCCTGTTGTTTCAAAAGGTGCGCCGCCACGGAGCTATCCACTCCGCCCGACATGGCCAAAACGACACGGGCCGGCATAGGGTCTCCGTCACTTTTTGTACCCTGGAATACCAATGTCTATTGGTTGCGTGGTCGCAGCTCGCTTGGCGGTTTCGCGACAGCAGCATCCGCGATGCGACTTTCAATCACACAGGGTACTGTTCACGCGAAACCGCCGAGCGAAGTTTTTCGACGCATCCAATGGGACCTAGGTTATCGGCAAGCAAGAAAGGTTGGGTTTTACGGTTGGGCAGGTTGCTTGACCGTGGGCATCTGCACCTTGGGCGGCTCCTTTTTCCAGTCGTAGTTTTGCAGGTCGAGAAACAGCAAACCGCAGCCGACCAGCAGGGCGGCCAGGGAAAGGCCGAGCATGCCGGTATAGGCGTCGTTGGTGGGCTGGACGGTTTCTTCGATGACGGTTTTTTTGGCCATGGTTGATTCCTACGAGCCGCCGGGTTTATCCCGGCGGTTTCAACGCCGCGTGTCGATGGTGCTGGCCACCTGGTCCCCTTGCACCAGCATTTTGCCTCGGCCGACCAGCCGGGCGATGGATTCGCGGTTATGGGCATCGAGGATGCGGAGCATGCCCAGGTATTCCGGCCGGGGCTGCAGGCGGTACACTTCCAGCGTATGGCCTTCCTTGACGCCGTCGTCCAGGCCGACGTCGATCAGGATGCGGCCCTCGGCATCGACTTTCTGGATTTTGCCTTTGACGAAGCGCTGCGGCGGATTGGGGGCGTTGGGGTCTTTGCTGGCCACGGTGGTCCCCCCCAAGGCTTCCTTCTGAGCCAGGAGTTGTTCCAGCTGGCGATTGCGCTCGAGGAGTTCTAAATTCCGCGTGTCAATGTTGTCGGCCCGGGCTTGCTCAGCCAACCATTTATTTTTAAAATCATCGTTGTCCTTGAACAGGGCCAGGATTTTGGCGTCGCGTTCGTCAATGGTTTTCTTGCGGTCCGCGTTCAGGGTCACCGCCCGGTCGAGGTTGACTTGGGCCTCTTTCATGGCCAGTTCCGCCCTCTGGCGGGCCTCTTCCAGCTTGGCGATTTTTTCATTGAGCAAAAGGATTTCCGCCTTGTGCTCGCTCGAATCCCTGATGGTGCTGCTTTCCGTGGTCTCTTTTGCCGCGCGGATCTTTTTGATTTCCCTATCCAATTGCCTGGCGGTTTCTTGCCAGGTTTCGAGGCTGGTGTAGGCAGCCCTGAGCTCGGCGACCCGGGTTTCGTGGGCCGTCTTCCAGTTGGTGCGCGTGGCGAAGTCGATGACCTGGAAGCCGCCGACCACGAAAGCCAACAACAGCACCAGGACGACCAGAATCTTGCCGACGATGTTCATGGTAAACCCCTTCCAGAGCCTCGCCGCCGCGGGCCGTCCCCAACCGGGCCCGCGACCGGCCTCTGGAGTGCACCCCAAGTCGAAAATTCCCGGAATTAAAGGCCGGAACTATGCCCATCCGTTAAAAGAGTGTCAAGCGCAATTGGCCCCATCGGTCAGGCGAAAGCCGATATTTCAAGATAACCTTGGCTAACTGGGAAACCAAGGATAAACCGGCGACCTCAGGTCGGCTCCAACTCGTTCCCAAACTCTGTTTGGGAACGCATTTCCCTCGAAACTCTG
>CAZFGM010000038.1:11334-16623 GCA_964518515.1 uncultured Alcaligenaceae bacterium
AAACTCTGTTTGGGAACGCATTTCCCTCGAAACTCTGTTTCGGCCTTTCTCCGCCGGCTCCAACTCGTTCCCAAACTCTGTTTGGGAACGCATTTCCCTCGAAACTCTGTTTCGGCCTTTCTCCGCCAACTGCGAAACGGAGTTTCGCAGACAGGCGTTCCCAAACAGAGTTTGGGAACGAGTTCCTAAACTATTTTTTGAGGCGGGCCTTGCGCATCTGCTCCAGCGTCGCTTCCAGGTCGGCGCGGCGCTCCTCATACGCTTGCGCCTCTTCCAGCGTTCGCACCCAGATCGGCCGGATATAGGTTTTTTCGAAACGAATCTGTTCTTGCAGATCGCGTTCCATTTCCTGCATGGCATACAATCCGGGCCGGATCACGTCGCCCTGCTTGGCGGTGAAGCCCAGGACGGCCAGGAGGCCCAGGTCATCCTTGATGCCGGTGAGCTTGAGGGTGAGTTCTTTTTCTTCGGCCAGACGTTTGTGAATCAGCTCCACCACTTGCTTGATTTCGCCGCGTTTCTTATCCAGTTCTTCGAGGTAAGCGGCCAGGGATTTGGTTATTTCGGGCACTTCCTTTTCCAGGATCGGCTGGCCGATGGGAATTTTATCGAGGACCACCTGGCCGTTGGCGAATTTGACCTGCTTGACCTGAATGGGCTTGGGATCGCCGCGCAGGCGGTCGATTTCACCGGCGTAAAAGAGGTGGTTGGGGCCGATGCGTTCCTCCGCTTCGCGCAAGGCCGTCTGGGCCGGCTTGAGGTCGGGCAGGACGGTGGCCAGGGCCTTGTAGGCCTCGCTCAAGGCGGCGGCGCGCTTATCGATTTCCGAGGGCACCCGTTTGTAAACCGGCTTGGGCTGCTCCTTGGACCCTTCCTGACTGCTGAATTCCTTGGCCGGCTCCTTCCAGCCCCAGTCGCGTTGCTGGAAATACAGAGCGGCGGCCCAGGTCATGCCCAGCAAGCTGGCGGCCAGGTGCACAAAAACCAGACCCTTGCCGATGCTATTGGCGTTCATTGCTTCTTGCCCACCTTCAGGCCCTCGGCCTGACGAATGAGCCTTTCCAGGGCGACGTTGCGCTGGACGGCGCCGGCCAGTTCCTTCTGTTTGGCGAACAACTCGCGCTGCAGCTGTTGCAGTTCCGACCGGGCCTTGGCGGTCACCTTCCGCGCCTTGAGATAATCCTTGCTGGCCTGGGCCACTTGCGTTTTCCGCTCCTCGATGATTACCTCCAGGCCGGTGACCTGGGCCTGCAAATCCTTGTGGCGTTTCTTCTCGCGCTCGAGCGCTTCGGCCATTTCCTTGAGGCGTTGGATTTCCTTGCGGTGCTTTTCGACGAAGCCGCCGTGCGAAACGCGTTCGATCTTATTCGGGTCCTTCGGATCGATTTTCACTTCGAAAACCTGCCCTTCGCGATCGGCCCCAATGGCCTGGAGGACGCGGTCCTTGAGCAGGACGTGGGCCTTGGCAAATTCCTGGTAGGCCTGGGCAAATTCCAGAACGCCGACCACCGCCAGGGCCCGCTCCGGCTGCTTGGGATAAAGCAGGTCGCCGGTGGGTTTTTTGACGTGAGCAATGGCGCACAGCAAGTAGGCGATGGTCTTGCGTTTTTCGACCACGTCGCGTTTCTGGTCCTTCCAGGGATCGCCCAGATGGATGGCGGGGTCGTAGGTGTCGCTCAGGGCGGCCTGGAAACGGCGTTTCATGAGGCCTTCCAGGTCGCTCAGCGGCACGACATCGACATCGGCGACCTTTTCCAGAAGCCGCTCGCGCAAATCGGCCGGGCGATGCACGTCCAGCGGGGCGAGAATATCGACCAGCATGCGCCGCCGCACCGCGTCGCCGAGCCGATCGTCCAGTTTTGGGGGCGGGGGCTGAAACGGCCAGGTCGTGGCCGGCCAGGGCGAGCCGAATAGGGAAACGCAACCCCGAATGGGATCGGCCAGCGCCTCGCGGATGAACAAGGTCTCGATTTGTTCGCTGGTGTGGGCCAGGGAAAAGAGGAGGCTTAAGCGTTTCTGCGGCTTGTCCTTGGCCTTCAAGCCGGCGACGTAATCCTTGGCGGCGCCGGCGATGTCGTCGAGCAGGGTTTTTTGCAGGCGTTCCACCTCGTCTTCGAGGTTTTTGACCGGTTCGCCGTCGAAGATTTCCTTGAGGATTTCCGGCGTGAGGTATTCCGCCTTGAGGTCATATTGGAAGGCGTCCTGGAATTCTTTAAAGGCCTCGTTGACGCTTTTGCCGCCGCGTTTGCTGAAAGCGTCCTTCAAATGATTGGGGTCGAGGCGCGGCTTGGGCGTCGTCAGCCGGGAAGCGGAAGTGCCCTCCGCATCTTCCTGGCGCAGGTTGGTGCCGACTATTTGGAGATCGTGCAGCAGCACGGCCCGCGACCAGGCCTGGCGTTTCTGGTAATTCATGACCAGGAGAAAGGTGAAACCGACCGCCGCGGCCACGTTCAAGACGCACAGAACCAGGGTCAGAAGACTGGTCCGCGGCGCCGTGCCGGATTCTTCTTCGTCCACAAAGTCGTCGGCATCGAAATCATCGTCGTCGTCGTTGGCCATGGATGCAAGTCCAGATGATACTCTTCTTGTAGGACAGATTTCCAATCCGTCCCGGAATGGGACGGATTAAAAATCCGTCCTACGAAATCCCTTCGCCGGCCGGAAATGACCAAGGTTTATTGTGGTCGGCCGGCGCGCCGCTGCCAAGTCCAATATGCCGTAAAATCCGCACGACGGGTATTTTCGGACCGATCACACGAAATCTGCCCGGAATAGCAAAAAAGCGCGGGAGAGCTATTTTTCCCGAAAGACCGGCACCTTTTCGCTAATCTATAAATTTTGCCCGGCGCGCGGGCCAGTTGCAAGATAGAATTGCCCTGGATGGTTGCGCCCTCCAGGGGAGGGACCGTCCGGATCGCGGGAGCCGACGAGCCGCCGGGTTTATCCCGGCGGTATTAGCCCCACGGCGGGAATTATCCTGTGCCGGCGAATATTAAGGCGCGCCGAGCTCCGTAAGGAGCCGGGTTATGCTGTGGCCGAAACCCGGCCGCTTACGCGGCTCGGCTCGCCAACTCACACTACGAACGTGATTTTGCACCCGGTGAGGCGGACATGCCGCTGGACAGCCAAACGCAAACCATTGGCGCTTACGATCTGGTGGAGCGGATTGCCGAAGGGGGCATGGGCTCGGTGTACCGCGCCCGCCACCGCGAATCCGGGCAAACCGTGGCCATCAAAATCCTGCCGCCGCACCTGGCCAAAAACCCCGTCCTGCTCAAACGCTTCAAGAAAGAATACCGCGCCGCCCAAGCCATCGATCATCCGAACATCGTCAAGGCCTTGGAGTTCGGTCACGACGGCGAGTCCCCCTACCTCGTCATGGAATTCGTCGAAGGCGAATCCCTGGGCCAACGCCTCCAGCGCCAGGGCAGGCTGTCCGAACAGGAGGCCATTCGCATTATCGCCCAGGTCGCTCAGGGGCTGCACAAGGCGCACCGGCAAGGTTTGGTGCACCGCGACGTCAAGCCGGACAATATCCTGCTCACGCCGGACGGGCAGGTGAAAATCACCGACATGGGTTTGGTCAAGGAAATGGAAACGGACATGGACCTGACCCGGCCGGGTCGCGGCCTGGGCACGCCGCACTTCATGGCCCCGGAACAATTCCGCGACGCCAAGAATGCCGATGCCCGCTGCGATATTTATTCCCTGGCCGCAACTTTATACATGATGGTGACGGGGGAGCTGCCGTTCAAATCCGGTGGACCGGTCGATGTGTGGATGAAAAAGATCAAGAACGACATCGCGCCGCCGCGCCAGCGGGTGGCCGACTTGTCGGAACGTCTGGACTGGGCCATCCGCCGCTCGATGAACCCCGACCCGTCGCAACGGGCCAAATCGTGCCGCGAGTTTGTCGAGGACGTGACCGGCCACAGCACGCGCCGCCAGACTCCTCCCCCCAAGGAAGCCGACGGCCAGGCGAACGTGTGGCATCTGCTTTACCGGGACGAGGCCAGCACCGTCCACAAGATCAAGGGCAGCACGTCCGGCATCCGCCGCGGCATCAAGAAAGGGGTTCTGGGAGAGGCCGCCAACGCGCGCATCAGCCGCAACAAAGGCGGGCCGTTCGATCCGTTGCGGCAGCATCCGGAGTTTCGCGACTTGGTGGTGGAGCCGGCTCCCCCGTCTTCCGCCAAAGTTCTCACGCCACCTGCCAGCGGCAACCCGTCTTCCCCCGCACTGGCGCCGACCAATGGGGATAGCACCAGCAGTTTCATCTTTGCCGTGCCCGGCACGCCCAAATCGGAACGATCTTCCGCGGCCGCCGTGCCGGCACCCCACATTGACCTGGGCCCCACCGAAGGCGCTCCCGAATGGCTCAAATGGGTGCTGGCCATTTTCCTGGCCGTGAGCGCCGGGGTGGCCGGATTTCTCCTGATGCGCTGACCGGGATAGTCCGGCCAGGATTATTGGAAATTTTCGCTTCTTTCGGTCAGCCTCCCTTTCCAAGGCTTTCGCCGTGTGGGATAATCAACATCATTCCCGCGAGGATTCCCCATGAATTCCTGTGCCGGTTCCTTTCTGGTGGCGCGGCCGATTTTGAAAGACCCTTCGTTTCGCCGCGCCGTGGTCTTACTGCTGCAACACGGGCCGGAGGGGGCCTTCGGCCTGGTGGTGAACCGCCCGGCCAAGGCCAAGGACATTCCCTTTCCGATCTTCCGCGGCGGCCCGTGCGAGGCCCCCGGCCTGTTCATGCTGCACGGGCATCCCGACTGGTTGGAAACTCCCGACGACGCCACCGTGGCCCCCGGCATTTTTGTCGGCGACGCCGATTGCGCCCAGCGCCTCAACCAGGAGGAAATCGACGAGAGCATTCGCTTTCGCATGTTCACCGGCTACGCCGGTTGGGGCCCCAACCAGCTGGAAAACGAGCTCGGCGCCGGCGCCTGGGCCATCGTGCCCGCAACTGGCGAAGCGCTGTTCGATACCCCCACCGAAGACCTGTGGGCCAATCTGCTGCCTCCCAGCTTGCCGGAGTTCAGCGTGAATTAATTCGACCGTGTAGGTCAGGCTTTCTAGCCTGACGGGGGCCTGACGTGGTTGCCCAGATTGATTGAAGGTTGGACAAAATGCGTCAGCCTGGAAAGGCTGACCTACAAAGGTGCGCTGTCGAATTACCCCCAGGGCTCGAAGACTCGCCCTGCGGCTTGCCGACTTCAGTATCCCGCCACCTTGCGTGAATTAATTCGACCGTGTAGGTCAGGCTTTCTAGCCTGACGGGGGCCTGAC
>CAZFGM010000038.1:16723-19941 GCA_964518515.1 uncultured Alcaligenaceae bacterium
CTGACCTACAAAGGTGCGCTGTCGAATTACCCCCAGGGCTCGAAGACTCGCCCTGGGGCTTGCCGACTTCAGTATCCCGCCACCTTGCCGTTGATGCGCCGATCGGCCGCCCCGACGAAGCCGCCGGTCTGGGAATTGACCCAGATCGAATGCGCGTCCCCCTGGCGGGCGTAAACCAGCGCATGGCCCATCTGGCGCAGATGCTTCACGGCGGCGGGAAACGTGGACAGCCCTTCAAAACGCACCGTTTCCGGAAACCACTGGTGGTGCAGCCGCGGAGCGTTGACGGCGCTTTGAATATCCATGTCAAAGTCCACCACGTTGATCACGATGTTCAGGACCGTGTTGATGATGGTGCGGCTGCCCGGGCTGCCGGTCACCAGCAGCACTTTGCCGTCCTTGGCCAGAATGGTCGGCGTTTGCGAGCTGAGCATGCGCTTGCCGGGTGCGATCTGATTGGGCGCGGTGCCGATGACGCCCTGGCGGTCGGTGTGGCCGGGCCGCCAGTTGAAGTCCATCATTTCGTTGTTGAGCAAGAAACCCGCCCCCTTGACGACCACGCGCGCGCCGTAACTTTGTTCCAGGGTGTAGGTGTTGGCCACGGCCAGGCCGTCCTTGTCGATGACGGAAAAATGCGTGGTGCTGTCCCCTTCCCCAACCAGCGGGATGTCCTTGGCCAGGTCGGCGCTGCGGCTCGCCTTGACCAGGTCGATCTCCTTGGCCAGTTTCCGGGCATATTCCTTGGTCACCAGGTGGGCGGGAATTTTGCTAAAGGCGGGATCACCCAGATAGCGGGCGCGGTCGCAGTAGGCGCGGCGCATGGCCTCGATCATGAGGTGCAGGGTCTCGGGCGCGAAGCGGCCGTGCTTTTTCAGGTCGAAGTTTTCCAGGATGTTGAGCATTTGCACGAGGCAGGTGCCGCCGGAGCTGGGCGGCGGTGGGCCGTACACGTCGTACCCGCGGTAGACACCGTGAACGGGTTTCCGTTCCATCGCCCGGTAGGCGGCCAGATCGTCCTTGGTGATAAGGCCGCCGCCGGCTTTCATTTCCTTCACCAACATTTCCGCAATCGGGCCTTGGTAAAAAGCATCGGGTCCCTGGTCGGCGATTAGGCGCAGGGTCTTGGCCAGGTCGGGCTGGACCAGGCGATCGCCGGCGCTCCAGTCGGTTCCGTCCTTCTTGCCGAAGACGCGCTGGAACTCGGCGAAATCGCCGGCTTTGGCGAGGATTTTGTTGAGCGAGTCGGCCAGGCTCTGATCGAGGACGACGCCCGCGCCGGCCAGCGTGATCGCCGGCAGCACCAGCGCTTTCCAGGGCAGCTTGCCGAACCTGTGATGGGCCAGGGCCAGGCCGCGAACCGTGCCGGGTACGCCGACCACCTTGTGACCGAACAAGCTGTCGCCTTTTTTGAACATGGTCTTGCCGGCCGCCGCCGGAGCGGTTTCGCGATATTCGAAGACCACCGGTTCCCCCTTGCCCGGCGCGGGATGGACGACCATGAAGCCGCCGCCGCCGAGGTTTCCCGCCGCCGGATACGTCACCGCCAGGGCCAAGGCCGTCGCCACGGCGGCATCCACGGCGTTCCCCCCCTGCTTCAGGATCGCCAACCCCACGTCCGCCCCCGGCGGCGACACCGCGACCACGACGCCGTTGCGGTACTCCGTGCTTTTGCGGACTTCGTCCGCCCGCACGAAACAGGGTATGAAAACGAGGAAAAAGATCGCGAGCCGAGGCATGGGGTTTTCCTTTCAATGGGGGAAGAATTACTCACGATAATAACGTGATTGGGCCGGTGGAGCTAGTGGCAGTTCCCAAGTTTCGCGCGGCTGGCGTCAAACTTCCGAAATCTCCAAGATTTCGGAAGTTTTGGCGCGGAAGTCTCGAACTGGAAACAGCACGAGGGTGGGATTAGGCGAGCGGCAATTGGAAATCTCCCGTAGCCGCAGGCTTTAGCCTGCGTCGGTCGCAGGCTAAAGCCTGCGGCTACGGGTATATTATGTCCTGCCGCTCGCCTTATCACAGCGGCGCCGGCAAGTCGCGTCGGCAAAAGGTCCGCCACGCCATCAGATAACCCACCGCGCCGACCGCCAGCAGGACCGCCATGCGTCCCCAGACCCCGGCCTCGGTGTACCAGTCCGCGTGCAGAATGATCGGCTGCGGTTGGTAGTAGTAGAAGATCGTCAGCGGGCGGAGCGGGTCCATCACGTCCCAGAGCTGGCCGATGACGTTGACCAGGAACATCACCAGGGTGAACAGGATGGTCAGGCCCAGGACGCGATTCTTGAAGCGGCCGGCGGCGGAGATCCACATGGTGTAGCCGCTGACGGCGAAGACCAACAGGGCCACGTTGGGCAGGCTGGGGCCGAACAACCAGGGATAGGCCTGCAACTCGGGCTTGGGATTGCCGACCAGGCCCGCCCATTCCGCCCCCAGCCAGATGCCGGCCCACATGCTCAGGCACAATATCGGGATGGTCACCAGGTCCACGCACAAGTGGGCCAGGATGACCCGGCTGCGGGTGATCGGCTGGGCCAGCAGCAATTCCATGGTGCCGCGATCGATTTCGCCGGCGATGGCCCCCGCCGCCCGGCCGATCGCCCAGATGCACAAGATGGTTTGGATCAGCGGATGGACGAACCCGGTGGACAACAGGTTCGAGGCCTGGCGGATATCGATGCCTTCGCCGCCGATCAGCTTTTGAATAATCTGGCCTTCGTCTTCGAAAAAGATTTTGATGAACGTTTCCACATTGACGTCGATTTTCAACCCCGGGATCAAACTTTCGACTTTGGTCAGCTTATTTTCCACCTTTTTCAGCTCATTTTCCAACTTGACCAGCAGGACGCCGGTGACGTTGCGCGTGATGCGCGCCCACAAAAGCTGAAAGAGAAACAGCAGCACGGCCACCATGATCAGGGCGGTGCGGGCGTCGCGCAGCAGTTTCTTGATGAGGGTTTTGGTCATGCCTCGATCCAAAATAATGGTCAGTGGCCGGTTCTGCCAGGTCTGTTCGCCGCGAAAAAAATCATTAGCGAAAGTTTCAACCCCCGGCACTATTCCCTGGCCAGTGGCTGGAAACAATGTTATCGGTTTAGGGATGCCGCGACAAAGCAACTCCGCGAGAAAGGTGGAGCCGGGTCGGCCTGTATCGCTGCCCAATCCAGGAACGCCGCTTGGGGGTTCCATTGACGAAACAAATGTCAGGATTGGAATCCTAA
>CAZFGM010000039.1:0-19912 GCA_964518515.1 uncultured Alcaligenaceae bacterium
AGCCGTCTCTGATTTCTCGCCGTCAACTCCTCCAGGCCGGCGGGGTCGGCGCCTTGACCATGGCCTTGCCGGGGACCGTTGCCGCAAACGTGGACGTCAATCGCGGCCTGCGCGGCGTCGCGGCCGAGAAGTCGTGCATCTTCGTTCTTTTGTGCGGCGGGCCGAGTCACCTCGACACCTGGGACCTGAAACCCGCGGCCCCGGACGACATTCGCGGCCCCTACCGGCCCATTGCCACGACCGTGCCCGGCATGCGCATCAGCGAGCTGCACACGCGCTTGTCCACCTTGACCCGGCATTTCAGCCTGATCCGCTCGATGACGCACGTCGGCAACATCAGCAACCATTTCGACGCCATGCACCACCTCCTGAGTGGTCAGGCCGGCGCTGCCGCCGATTCGCCGTATCTCGGTTCCATTATGTCCCGGGTGCGACCCGGCGAGCGCAACATCGCCAACTACGTCTGGCTCATCCGCTGCGTTGGCGATCCGGTTTTTTGTGCCCCGAATATCGGCAGCGGCGGCCACCTCGGCGCCCAGTTCACCCCGCTGTTCGTCGGCTCGGCCAACAACCACCCGGCCATGCCCACCTTCCGAGCCCCCGACGAGCTGCAACCGGCGGTGGAGCCTGCGCGCTTGCAGGGCCGCCGCCGCTTGCTGGACGCCGTCAACCCCGCCGAACAACCCGGTCGCTCACGCGACTCGGCTCGCCAAGATCGAGCGACCAGAGATTGGCAGGACTTGCACCGTCGCGCCTTTGAGCTGGCCAGCGGCCAGGGCGGACGCCAGGTGTTCGAGTTGCACCGCGAGCCCCGGACCGTGCGCGACCGCTACGGCATGCATCCCCTGGGACAAAACCTGCTGCTGGCGCGCCGCCTGGTCGAGGCGGGTGTCGGCTTCGTCACCGTCAATGGCTGGACCGGCTCCGCTCCCGGTCAGACCGGCGGCGGACCGCCCGCATCCAGCTGGGACATGCACGGCAGCGAAATGGGCATGGGCAATGCCTTCGGCAACGGCTCCTACGGCATGGGCTGGTGTTTGCCGTGCCTCGATCAAGGGCTGTCCGCGCTCTTCGTCGATCTGCGCGACCGGGGCTTGCTGGAGCGCACTCTGGTGGTGGTGATGGGCGAGTTCGGCCGCACCCCGCGAATCAACCAGCCCAACATCCTGCCCGGTCGCCAGCATTGGCCTTCGTGCTGGTCGGCCATCCTCGCCGGCGGCGGCATCCGCGGCGGCGCCGTCTACGGCGAGTCCGATCGCATCGCCGCCTACGTCAAGGACCGCCCGGTCCGCGTCCAGGACCTCGGCGCCACGATCTACCACGCTCTGGGTGTTCCGCTTGAACAGCGCCTGGGCCGCGACGGCTTCACACGGCCCATCACCACCGGCCAGCCGCTCCTGGATTTGTTCGGATAGCCTTTTCCGAGCCCAAGTGGAAACTTGACCAACACCGATCAGTGCGACTGATAAGGGCGCAGGCAATCATTCAACCTGAGGTCATCCAATGGGGGTTCGCTGGCAAGACCACATCGTCAGCAGTTTCGACGTGCTCAAGGGCAAGCCGCGCATTAAAAACACGCGCATCCCGGCAGCCTTGATCCTGGGCTACTTGGCCGCAGGTTCCACGACCGAACAGATCGTGGCCGAGTTTCCCGACTTGGCGCCCGAAGACATTGCCGCCTGCTTGGACTACGCCCGCGACCTGGCCGACTTCGAGGCGGCATGATGAGCCTGCGTTTCTTCATCGACCATTGCGTCCCAACCTCCGTGGCTAGCGCGCTCTCAAGCGCCGGCCACGACGTTTTGAGGCTCAAAGACTACCTGCCGACCGATTCGCCAGATCCGGCGGTCATCGACAAAGCGCAAGAACGGGGTGCGATCCTGCTTTCACTAAATGGCGACTTTGCGGATATCGTGAGCTATCCGCCGGCGCACTACAAGGTCATTGTCGCACTGCAGGTGGGCAACCATCCGGAGGTAATGCTTCAAGTTGTCGCCAGACTGCAAGGGTATTTGGCCGCTCATCCCGACGCGCCGCATTATCACGGTAAGCTTTTCATCGTCGAGGCACATCGGGTTCGGGTTCGCAGCTGAGGATTCCGCTTGGGCCGGGACGGCTTCACACGCCCATCACCACGGCCAGTCGATTCTGGCTGTTCGGATGAACATTGCCGCGCCTGCTTTGTTGGATGCGGGCGGCGGCATCCGCGGCGGCGCCGTCTACGGCGAGTCCGATCGCATCGCCGCCTACGTCAAGGACCGCCCGGTCCGCGTCCAGGACCTCGGCGCCACGATCTACCACGCTCTGGGTGTTCCGCTTGAACAGCGCCTGGGCCGCGACGGTTTCACGCGGCCCATTACCACGGGCCAGCCGCTCCTGGATCTGTTCGGATAAGCGCCCCACTTCTTATTGGCCACCCTGAAGCCGTCCGCAACGAGCTAATAGCGGAATTCCAGGCCCACGGTCAGGCCCTGGGCCCAGAAGTCGGTGGATTGAAAGGTGAGGACCGGCTGGGTGGCAGCGGCGACGGGAGTGAAAGCGCGATGACTGGCGATCTGGCGCGGGTCGAGGTTGCGATTAATTTGGTAGCCGGGCCGGGCGACATCGTCCCAGTAGAGGAAGGTATAGCCGACCAGGGTGCGCAGCCGCGGTGTGAACTGGCAGCCGACCTGAACGGTGGCTTCGGTGATGAAAGTCAGGGTATCGCGGGTGCGATCGCCGAGATTGCTGGGCAAGGCGTAGAGGCCGCCGGGCTCAGACAAAGTCTTACCCGTGGAATCGGTGTGCAGGGTGTGGCCGGAGAGGGAGACTTTTTGCACGGTATCGCCGAGGCCGACCTTGCCGGCCAGATCGAGGGACCAGGGGCCGCAGTCGTAACGGCCGCGCAGACCGATCTGGCCGCCGTAAAAGTGGTTGTTGGTCTCGAAGAAATCGCGCCAGGAAACGATGTTGGGCGGCAAGGCGGCGGCGCCGCCAAAGCCCACCGTGCCGGGAATCAACACCGTCGAGGACAGCGAGAAGCGCAATTCATCCTTTTGGCCGAGGTAGCGGAAGCCGGCGAGCACGTCCCAGCTTCCGCATGGACCGGAGCCCAGATGCCGTACCAGGTTGGCTTCGCCGCCCCAGAGACGGCTATCGGCAAACACATCGATGCCGCCCAGGTACCGCCCGCCCAGGGAATCTTGCGGGCTGGTGATGACCTGGGCGTCTTCCTGCCCGGTCAGGACATTGAAAAACGGCCGGGCGATGACCGGTGCGCCATCGGTGCGGTTGGAATTGGCCTCGCCATGGATGGTGTGGGTTTCCAAAACGAAGCCGGCGACTTCCAAAGCACAGGTCTGCTCGTCATCCAGCCAGTAGCCGAAGGTCAGGCGGGCGCCGCTCTGCTGGCGGTAATCCAGGCGGGAGCCGTCGAAAAGCATGCCGGTGGTGGGATTGCCGACCACTCCCTGGCGCGGATCGCCGGCCGGTCCGGTCGTCACCAGCGGTCCGGGTGGACGATCGTCCTTGGTCCACCACAACAGGTATTCGGGCACGGCCCAGAAACGAGGACTGCGGGAACAAACGGGGGAAACTTCTTCCGGACCGAGCGGTTCGTAGGCCCGGCCCGCTTCGACCACCAACAACCCAAGAGCCAAGGTTCCAGCCCATGTTTTCATGATCTTCTCGTTCTCAAAGGCTACGGAACCTCCTCTTCCTGAAATAAATCGGCTCGGTCGATAGCTTGGGCCTTTGAAAACGAACCAATCGATTGCAAGGAAAGAAGCAAGGACGTGGATTGTTCGGCCAGGGCAAACCGCGTCAACTATTCCGCTTGACCGTGGGGAAGCCCTTCCATAGGCTTGGAAAGGTACGTGGTGTTTATGACGTGGCCACAAGTTTCCGGTCGCCTATAGATTGGAAATTTATTCCCCAAGTCGCAAGGCCCCTGTATGGATGGACCGCCCTTTGACCTGTCCGCTTATTTTCCCATTTTCCTGTATCTGGGCCTGGTCCTGACCTTCGCCGGCGTGAGCCTGATTCTGGCCCACACCATCGGCCCGCGGAAAAAATCGCAAGTCAAGCTCATGCCCTACGAATCCGGCATGGACCCCATCGGCGACGCCCGCCAGCGCTTCGACGTCAAGTTCTACCTCGTTGCCATCATGTTCCTGGTCTTCGACGTTGAGCTTCTGTTCCTTTATCCCTGGGCCGTGGTCGCCTACCAGGAGGGCGGCTTGCCCGGGGTGTTCCGCGGACCGGTCTTCTGGGGGGTTATGATCTTCATCGGCCTGCTCCTGGTCGCCTATATTTACGATTGGCGGAAGGGAGTCTTCCGCTGGCGATGAGGTCTTAACCCCGCAGGCTCGAAGACTCACCTGCGGGCTTGGGGAATACCATGGCCCTGGATCTGCCCGAAAACGTGGTGCTGTCCAGGCTCGACCACCTGGCCAACTGGGTGCGGACCAACAGCCTGTGGCCGATGCCGTTCGCCACGGCGTGCTGCGGCATCGAGCTGATGGCCACGGGGGCCTCGAAGCACGACATCGCCCGCTTCGGCGCCGAGGTCATGCGCTTCAGTCCGCGGCAATGCGACCTGATGATCGTCGCCGGCCGCATCGTCATGAAGATGCTGCCCGTCTTGCAGCGCATCTGGCTGCAGATGCCGGAGCCGAAATGGTGCATCTCGATGGGGGCCTGCGCCTCTTCGGGGGGCGTCTTCGATACCTACGCCGTGGTGCAGGGAGTGGATCGTTTCATGCCGGTTGACATGTACGTGCCGGGTTGTCCGCCGCGGCCCGAGCAGCTCATTCAATCGATCATCGATTTGCAGGAAAAGATCAGGAAGACCGGCACCTGGAGCGGCACGGAATTCGAAAAGCGCGTGGAACCGGAGGGGCCCCGCCGGGTGCCCGCCATCCCCGGCAACGTCACCATCGCCCCCGGCGATTTCACCAAGAGTACGCGGATCAGCTTGAATTGAAACCTGTTTAGCGCGGAGCCGGAGGCGACCAGGCCGTGGTCGCCTCCGGCTCCCCGCTAAACGGAAGGGGATGTGTTCATGTCCCACGACGATCTCCTCCGCCAGAAATTCGGCCCCGACAGCTTCACGACCTCCCAGTTCCGGGACAATCGCCGAATCCACGTGAAGCCCGACCTGGTATTCGCCTTCCTCAAATGTCTGAAAGAAGAATGCGGCTTCGACATGCTGTTCGAGCTGACCGCCGCCGATTACCTGAAATACCCCGACGCCCGCGACCGCTTCGGCGTGGTCTACGGTCTGGTCAACACCACCACCGGCGAACGCCTGTTCGTCAAGACGTTTCTGAACGAGCCGGACCTGGCGTTGCCCTCGGTGTTTTCGTTGTGGACGGGCGCCGACTGGCTGGAGCGCGAGGTCTACGACATGTACGGCATCGTGTTCGAGGGCCATCCGGATCTGCGGCGCATTTTGATGCCGGAAGAATTCACCAGTTTTCCGCTGCGGAAAGATTATCCCCTGCGCGGCAAGGGGGAACGCCATAACTTCCCGATCATCACGCGGGCGGAGAGTTAGCCGTTCGAGGTTGGCGGGGAAGTGCGAAGTTCTTCAATGCCGACCACGTGGCGCAAGTCCACTTTGATGGTGTGGTCGTAAACGGTGCCGTTAGGCTGATCGGTGATCCCGAGGACGGCCGAGTGCCGGCCGACCATGATTAACTCGGGATGGCGGACCTCGTAAGCGGTTCCGGTGGTCAAGATCAGCCGGAAAGGCTCAAAGGGTTGCCGACTTGCGGCTTCTTGGAGGTCTCGGTAAGTCATACATATTCTCCCAGGGTTTAACTTACCGAGTTGCCGAAGCCTTATCAATGGCATCAAGAAACTTGTGCCTTGGTGGTGAATCTGGAGCAGGTAAAATGCCGCTGGAACTTGTTCAACCCCCTGGGTCGGAAACCCCGGACCAGGAATATCACTGGACGCTCAATTTCGGCCCGCAGCATCCGGCCACGCATACCACCCTGCGCCTGCTCCTCACGCTCGACGGCGAAACCGTCGTCAAGGCCGTGCCGGACATCGGCTTCCTTCATTCCGGCTTCGAAAAGCTGGGCGAGGACCTCGACTTCAACCAGTACGTCACCATCGTCGATCGTATGAACTACATCTCGCCGGTGGCCAACGAGATCGCCTGGCATCACGTCGTCGAGAAACTGATGGGCATCGAGCTGACGCCGCGCTGCAAGTATCTGCGCACTCTGATGGGCGAGCTGGCCCGCATCAGCGATCACCTGTTGTGCGTCGGCGCCGCCGCCATCGACCTGGGTGCCTTCACCGCCTTTTTGTACGCCTTTAACCAACGCGAAGTACTCTACGACATCTTCGAAACCGCGGCCGGCCAGCGCTTCCACCCCAGCTACACCCGCGTCGGCGGCCTCTTGTGCGACGTCAACGACGATTTCATCGCCCGCGTCCGCAAGTTCGTCAAGGACTTTCCCAGGACGCACGCCGACCTAGTCCGCCTGCTCAATCGCAATCGCATCTTCATCGAGCGCACCCAGGGCATCGGCGTCTTGTCGAAGGAGGACGCCGTCAACCTCGGCTGCACCGGGCCGGTAGCCCGCGCCTCCGGCGTCGTCCGCGACCTCCGCAAAGACGAGCCGTACCTGGCCTACAAGGACTTCGATTTCAAAGTTATTTGCGCCCGGGACGGCGACTGCTACGCCCGCTACCTGGTCCGCATGGAAGAAATGCTCGAAAGTCTGAAAATCATTCACCAGGCCATCGAAAACCTGCCCGCCGGGCCGGTCAACGTGGACGCCAACAACAAGGTCGTCTTGCCGGACCAGCTGGCGGTTTACCGCAGCATCGAGAGCCTGATCCACCATTTCGAGCTGGTGATGCCGAACCGCCAGTGGCAGCCGCCGGTCGATGAAGTGTACGGCGCAATCGAATCGCCCAACGGCGAGCTGGGCTTTTACCTTGTTAGTGACGGCAGCGGCGTTGCCTACCGCGCCCGCACCCGCCCGCCGTCGTACATTCACTTTGCGGTGTTTCCGTACTTGATCGCCGGCCATCAGCTCAGCGACGTGGTGGCGGTGCTGGGGAGCCTGAATATCATCGCGGCGGAGTTGGATCGATGATTGCCATGGTTGTTTTGCCTGATCTGGGAATCCTTGAAGTCGGGGTGATATTGGCTTTTGCCATCTACTTTTTTCTGCGCGGATTTGGCTTTGTTCGAGGTGAAAAATCTGAATCAGAAGCCAACACAAAAAAACAACTGTTTGCAGGAATTGAAAGGACAGTATTTCGGGTTTTCGGTGTTTTGTTATTTGCATTTGTTTTGGTTTACGGAATTCAAAAATGGCTGTTCTGACTGACAACCTGCGCAAAAAAATACAAGCCTACCTGCCGCGCTATCCGAGCAAGCAGGCGGTGACGCTGCCGGCGTTGCACCTGGTGCACGACGAGCTGCGCTGCGTGCCGCACGAGGCCGTTCGCGAGATCGCCGACCTCTTGGACCTCAGTCCGGCGGAAGTGTACGACACGATGTCGTTTTACGAGTTCTTCCACGAGGAGAAACAGCCGCTGGGCAAGACGCGGCTGTGGGTGTGCCGCAGCCTGGCCTGCGCCCTCCGCGGCGGCGACGAGTTGCTGACGCACCTGTGTCACAAGCTGAACGTCCAGCCTGGCGAAACCACCGCCGACGGCAAGATCACCCTCGAATTCGCCGAGTGCCTGGGGGCCTGCGAGGGAGCGCCGGCGGTGATGGTGAACGACGAGCACCGGCATGGCGTGACAGAGGAAAGGGTTGCAATGTTGGTGGAGGATTTGCGAAAATAAGCTGGGCTGGGTATTTGTCAGGAGAATTTGTCATGCAACTGCAAGAATGTTTCGAGTTCGAAAAATTTGACACCAAGTTCGGGCCGGTGGAGCGAATCCGGATCAAGGGCCATCGGATTGCCATCGAGCATGTCATCGAACAGTTCAAAGCCGGTCAGGAACCGCAGGCCATCGTTCGAGACATCTACCCCTCCTTGACCCTGGAAGAAGTCTACGCGACCATTGCATACTATCTTTTGCACAAAAAGGAAGTGGAGGACTATATTCGGCACGGGGATGTCATTGGCGAAGCTTATTACCAGGAGTATCTGCAAAAAGAACCTCCGGAGGTGATCAAGCGATTGAAGGCCCTGAAAAACAATCCCGAGGAATTAAAGCGTTTCCTGGCTTCTCGAAACGATCCACCGAATGAAAGGGCCAGGGTTCCATGAGCCTGATGAAGTTTTTGTGCGATGAACATGTTCCCAAGGGCCTACAAAATGCCGTTAAGAAAGTGGAAAGTGCCATCCACATCCTTGTTGTTGGCCAAGCCGGCGCGCCTCCCAAAGGAACTCTCGATCCCCAGCTCTTGCAATGGGCTGAGAGTAATCACCACGCGCTGTTAACGAGGGATAAAAGCACCCTCCCCAATCATGTGAACGATCACCTGAACTCGGGAGGCCATACCTGGGGTGTTTTTATTCTGCGGGATGGTTTTTCCCTGGGATATCTTGCCCAAGAACTGCTGGTCTTTTGGGGGGCTTCTGAGGCTGAAGAATGGAAAGATTTGCTCCTTTACATCCCTTTTTCATAACCCAGACCCATTATGCCCGACTTCGAACCCGTGCTGCTCCGTCGCGCCGGCAAGCCCCAGAGCCAATCACTGGCCGGCTATCGCGCCGACGGCGGATACCGCGCCCTGGAAAAAACCTTGAACGACCTGGACCCCGCCAAGGTGGTGCAGATCGTCAAGGAATCGGGGCTGCGCGGCCGCGGCGGGGCCGGCTTTCCGACCGGCCTGAAATGGACCTTTTTGCCGCAGGGCTATCCCGGGCCCATCTACCTGTGCGTCAACGCCGACGAAAGCGAGCCGTGCACCTTCAACAACCGCATCCTCATGGAAGAGGACCCGCACCAGGTGCTGGAAGGAATCCTGCTGGCTAGTTACGCCACGCGGGCCAGCGTCGCTTACATCTACATCCGCTATGAATATGGCCGGGCTTTCCGCGTGATGCAACAAGCCATCGACGAGCTATATGCCAGCAACCTGGCGGGCAAGAACATTCTCGGCAAAAGCTTCAGCCTCGACATTTACCTGCACCGCGGGGCCGGAGCGTACATCTGCGGCGAGGAGACGGGACTGATCGAGAGCCTGGAAGGCAAGCGCGGCTGGCCGCGCATCAAGCCGCCGTTCCCGGCCGTCGAGGGGGCGTTTCGCAAGCCCACCGTCGTCAACAATATCGAGACCTTGGCGTGCGTGACGCATATCATCGACCGCGGGACCGAATGGTTCAAGTCGATCGGCGTGCCGCCGGACCCGAAGAACCCGCGCGACGCCGGCAGCTACGGGACCAAGCTGTACTGCATCAGCGGCCACGTCAATAAACCGTGCTGCGTCGAGCTGCCGCTGGGTGTCACGGTCCGTGAGCTGGTGGACAAGCACGGCGGCGGCGTCTGGCAGGGACGCCAGGCCAAGGGCTGCATCCCCGGCGGCATCAGCATGGGCATCATGACCGAAAAGGAGTTCGACACGCCGCTCGATTTCAACGGTCCCGGCAAGGTCGGCTGCCTCGGCCTGGGCACCGCCGCCGTGACGGTGTTCGACGAGACGACCAGCATCGTCGATGTTCTCTACAATATCTGCCGGTTCTTCGCCCATGAATCGTGCGGGCAGTGCACGCCGTGCCGCGAGGGCACCGGCTGGATGTTCAAGATCATGGAGCGCTTCCGCCGCGGCCAGGGCCGGCTCGAGGACCTGAAAATCCTCGACGAAGTTGCCAAGAACATCGGTATCATGCCGGGCACGACGATCTGCGGCCTGGCCGACGGCGCCGGCTGGCCGGTCAAGAACGCCCTGGCCAAGTTTCGACAGGAGCTGGAAGAGTTTATCCACAGCGGAACCAAAAGCGCGGCCGCCCCGGCGCTGGCCCTGGCTCATTGATTTGGTATCGAGTGTCCCATGCCGATTGCAGTTGCAGGACTGAACCTCCCATGGCTTTTGTACATGGTCTGGTTAAAACAGAAGTGAAGGGGAAGATGGGGTGGTGTGCCCCGGTCGAAATGGGTGAGGCCGCGCCGCACTACATCAGTTTTGTAATCCCAGTAGACGACCAGGGCGGCTTTTTTCAGGAATACACCTGCGAGACGGTTACGGCAAAAGAAGGTGACAGGCGAATCGCCTCCCATGAATTAGTCCGGCACGGGAATGATTCTTTCGTCTTGCGCCTTGGCAACCTTGAATTGTGGTTTACGGTGCGGCCCGGCCCAAAGGAAGAGCGCCGCTTGCCATATGTTGGCAAGTTACAGCACGCGGACTTTGCCTTTCTCTTCACGGAAATCGAGCCGGAAGAGCCAGACCGTTTAGACGGGCTTTACGATAAGGAAAACTCTTTTGTAATCGGCTGTGAGCCTTTTACTCATTACTCGGGTATTAAAAGGTTGGCGAAAAAGCGTTAGACGTTTCATTGATTGCTTTTGGGTTTTCCCATGGCGATTGCAATTACCTGTCCCGGTTGCAAGCACGCGCTCCAAGTAAAGGAGGAGCTTGCCGGCCGAAAGGTAAAATGTCCCCAATGTGGCGAGGTTTTGGCCGTACCTGCGGATGAAGAAGAGACCGCCGTGGCGGCCGGGCCCCCAAAAAAGGAGAAGTGCCGGGATCCGGACGTGAATCTGCCGAATCGGCCGCGAAAAAAGAAAAAGAAAAAAAGCAACCAGGGCCTGTGGATCGGGCTTATTCTTGGTGGAGGGCTACTTATGGCGAGCCTTGTTGTAATGATTATCGTCTTGACCCGGGGCGGAGAAACTCCACCAGATCCCGGCAAAGACAAACCGCCTCCCAAGGTGGCCGGCGATGCCCAGCCCAAGGCCGATCCCAAAGCGGACAAGAAGGAGCCGCCCCCGAAAAAGCCCGGCGGCGGCATCCTCCGCGCCCCGGAACGCGTCGAGGTCATGCAGGCCATGAAAAACCTTTACCTCGCCTATACGGCCTACGACCTGGACAAAAACAAAGCCGCGCCCAACCAGGAGGAGCTCGCCCCCTACTTCAACAACAACGCCCGCATCAAGGAAATGCTGGAAACCCGTTGGATCACCTTCCATTACGGCGTCCGCAAGGACCAGATGCCGCAGGGGTCCAGTAACACGCTCCTGGCGTATGAAACGGAGGGAGATCGCGTGGGCATCCGCGTCGTCTTGTTCGGGGACGGCACCATCAACACCCTCGGTGACGCGGAGTTCAAGAAAAAACCCAAGGCAGGGAAATAATTTTAGCCCCGCAGGTGACGTTTAGCGGGGAGCCGGAGGCGACCGGGCCGCGGTCGCCTCCGGCTCCCCGCTAAACAATCGTTTCCCGCGTATAAAATCATGGCCACCGTTTACGTCAACGACAAGCCGGTCGATATCGGCACGGACAAGCTGAACCTGATTCAGGCGGCCGGGCGCGCGGGGGTGTTCATCCCGCACTACTGCTGGCACCCGGCCCTGTCGGTGGTGGCCAGCTGCCGGATGTGCCTGGTCGAGGTTGGGGAGAAAAAACCGGACGGCACGGTGGCCATGCAACCGCGCGTGGTGCCGGCCTGCCAGACGCCCGCCAAGGACGGCACCATCGTCGTCACGAACAGCCCCAAGGCCAAGTTCGCCCAGGAACAGACGCTGGAATCACTGCTCCTGAACCATCCGCTCGACTGCCCGGTTTGTGACAAGGCGGGGGAATGCCTTTTGCAGGACTTCAGCTTCCGCTTCGGCCGGGCCACCAGCCGGATGATCGACGACAAGAACCAGCCGCCCAACAAGGACACCATCGGCGAGCGCATCACGCTGTTCACCGACCGCTGCATCCTGTGCTCGCGCTGTGTCCGCTTCACGCGCGAGATCAGCGGCCAGGCGGAGCTGCAAGTCATCAATCGCGGGCACCATTCCGAAATCGACATCTTTCCCGGAGAACCGGTCAACAACAAATTGGCCGGCAACGTTGTCGATATTTGCCCGGTCGGTGCCCTGTGCAGCAAGGACTTTCTGTACACGCAGCGGGTGTGGAATCTCAAGACGCAGAAAAGCGTGTGCGCGGGTTGCAGCACCGGGTGCAGCATTTTCGTCGACCACAATAAAGACATCGTTTATCGCCTGCGGCCGCGGGAAAACCCGCAAGCCCAGGGTCATTTCATGTGCGACGAGGGGCGGTTCGATTATTCTTACGTCAACGCGAAAGAGCGCCTGACCGCGCCGATTTACCGCCAGGACGGCCTGGATAGTAACCCCACGGGGGACAGCGGTCCGCCGTCCGGCGCGGCGGCGACCTGGGAGGCGATCCTGCCGGCCCTGGGCCGCGACCTGGCCCAGGCCGCGCGGCGCGATCCCAAGGCGGTGGGCTTCGTTCTGTCTCCGTTCTTGACGTGCGAGGAAGCCTACCTTTTGACCCGATATGCCCGCGGGCTGTCCGGGCAGGTGCGGCTGTACCTGGGCTGGGTGCCGGTCGTGGGCCAGGACGATACGTATCCCAAGGACCGCAAGGGCCGGCCGAGTCAGCCGGTGAAGTTCACCATCCGGGCGGAGAAATGCCCGAACCGGCGCGGCGTGGAAGAAATCCTGCTGCATTTTCAGGGGAAGATTTTCGGTTTCGGCGAGGCGCTGCGGGCGGCGGGCGCGGGCGCGCTGCAAGCGCTGTATCTGACCGCGGGCTATCCGCCGCGGCTGGGGCCGTGGATCACCACCCCGGAAATCCAGAATCTGTACCAGGTGCCGCTCCTGGTGGTGCAGGATTTGTTTCCCTCCGCCGCCGGCGGCAACGCCCACTATGTCCTGCCGGCCGGCACCTTCGCGGAAAAAGACGGCGTCTATGTCAACCACGCCAACCTGGCCCAGGCTATCCGCTGGGCGGTCCGGCCGCTGCCACAGGGGCGAGCCGAGGGCCAGATTTTCCTTGATTTGCTGGGGCGGAAAGGGCTTTTCCACGCACCGACAATACGCAAGGAATTGGGGGCGGAGGTGCCGTTCTTCGGCCCCTTGGCTAAGGGCGACCTGGGAGAATACGGCATCCGCTTGGGATGTTAAGGGCGAACGGCGTTTAGCGGGGAGCCGAAGGCGACCGCGTTGATGGGCGGTCGCCTTCGGCTCCCCGCTAAACAAACTCCGCTCGCCAGAGGCAATCTTATGCACGGGTTCAACCTCGGGCATACCCTGTTGACCCTTGGCGGCGTTTTCGCCGTCCTGCTTGGGTCCTGCGCCTTTCTGATTTACGTCGAGCGGAAGGTCGCGGCCTGGGTGCAGGACCGGCTCGGGCCCAACCGGGTCGGCCCGGCCGGCCTCTTCCAGTCCGTCGCCGATGGGCTCAAGTTTCTGCTCAAGGAAGACATTATTCCCGCCCAAGTCGATAAGGTGCTGTTTGTCTTGGCTCCGTGCATCGCCCTGACGACCGCCCTGCTCGCCTTTGCCGTCGTGCCGTTCGGGGCCACGACGCCACCCCCAGAGAGACCGGCCCCACCGGCCAAATGGGTCTCGGCGGCTCCCACGGATATTGAAACCAAAAAAGACCCGGCATGGATAGCTTACCAGGAGAAGTTGACGAAGTATGAAAACAACTTGCAAACATACCAAGAAAGCTACCAGTTCGTCATCGCCCCTGGCCTGGACATCGGCCTGGTCTTCATCTTCGCGGTCACCAGCCTGGCGGTGTACGCCATCATCCTCGGCGGCTGGTCTGCCAACAACAAATACAGCTTCATCGGCGGCCTGCGCTCCAGCGCCCAGGTTATCAGCTACGAAATCCCCCTGGGCATGTCCGTCCTGGGCGTGATCCTCCTGGCCGGCTCGGTGAACCTGGAAACCATCATCTGGAAGCAAGTCCCGTCTCCCGGGGGCGCCGGCACGTGGTTTATCTTCTACCAACCCCTGGCGTTCTTGATCTTCATGACCAGTGCCCTGGCCGAGACCAACCGTTTGCCGTTCGACCTGCCCGAGGCGGAGCAGGAGTTGGTGGGCGGCTATCACACCGAGTACAGCGCTCTCAAGTTCGCCATGTTTTTCCTCGGCGAATACACGCACATGATCACCACCAGCTTTCTGCTGGTGATCCTGTTCTGCGGCGGCTGGCACTTGCCGTGGATCGCCGGGGCGGAAGCCGGCTGGTTCATCAAGCTCGCCGTCTTCGGCCTGAAGGTGACGGTTTTCATCCTGTTCATCATGCTGATCCGCTGGACGCTGCCGCGGTTTCGCTTCGACCAGCTCATGGCCCTGGCGTGGAAGGTGCTGATCCCGCTGGCCCTGGCCAATTTGGTGTGCGTGATGGTGGTGAAGGAAATAGGGTGGATTAGCCCGTGGCTGCTGTTTCCGGTCACCCTGGCCCTGTTGGTGGGGTTCGCCTGGCTGGGGACGCTGCCCAGCTCTGAGCCGCTCCGGCGGAAAGTCCCGGTTGAGGACGGTAAAAAGTTGGAGGCCACGGTTGGATGATTTCCCCAAGCCCGCCCCTCGGGGGCGGGCTTGGCCCCAAACCGGGTTTGGGGAAAATGGAGGATATATAATGCCGATCGAACCCACGGAGATCAGATGGGTCCAGCCCCCGAAGATGGGCCTCTTGGAAAAGCTGTATCTGCCGGCCATCTTCCAGGGCCTGACGACGACGATCAAGCACCTGTTCACTTCCAAGGTGACGCAGCAGTTTCCGGAACAGAAGCCGAAGCTGCCCCCCAACTATCGCGGCGTGCACCGGCTCAATCGCGACGGGCAGGGGCGGGTCAAGTGCGTGGCCTGCTACATGTGCGCGACGGCGTGCCCGGCGCGGTGCATCGACATTGTCGCCGCCCCGTCCCCCTGGCCGGACCGCGAAAAGTATCCGGAAACCTTCGTCATCGACGAGCTGCGCTGCATCTATTGCGGTATGTGCGAGCAGGCTTGCCCGTGCGACGCCATCGAGCTGACCTCGCTGTTCGATTTGACCGGCTTGAGCCGCGAGGAGATGATGTTCGACAAGGAAAAACTGCTGAGCGTGTTCGACCAGACGGTGGCCGCCGGCGCCGATCCGATCCGCACCCGCGCGGGCAAGCTGAGCGTGGCATCGGAGCAGCCGGCATGAGGATGTCGTCGCTCGGCCGCTGGCGATGTCGCGCCGCCGCCGCCGCATGATCTTGCCGGAGCGCGGTCGTCGAGCGCGAATTCGCCGGCCAGATTCCCTTCAACGAGGAAGTGCAGAAAACCATCCGCCGCAAGCTGCAAAACAATCGCCCACCGCGAGGAAAAACGCATCATCCAGGAATTGCGGGCGCGGGCGGTGATCGAGATTATTCCCTGACGGGGGGAGTGGTTGTTCCGCCATCGCTGGGCAGGGTTATCCCTCAACCTGAAAACGCCGCGACCAAATCCGCTATTTGCACTTTAAGCATCGTAATAGCGTGTTCCAATGACGCACAGGGATCCGTATCGAGCAAAGTTGCAACTACGGTGTCTGGAGGTGAACGGTGACTGGGACGATTTCCTGGCGTGGACCATGTGCCAAAATGAGCAAAAAATGCGTCGCCACGAGAAGGTCAGGTTCATATATTGAAAAAAGAATCGCCAGCTTTTTCGGATAAACGAGATCGCCGAACAACGGCGATGAAGTTGACTGGGCGGCCATTTACGTGTTGCCCGGTGGTAACGTCCCACCAGGCCCCCCCCTGCAACGTATCTTTACCGTTCGGCGGTCGAACTTTCTCGCAAAGGAGGATCAATGCAACGGATCATCTGTTTCCTGGTCGTGCTGCCCCCTCCCCTGCTGCTGGCCGCCGACACCGACGCCGACGTTCGGAAGGAACTCAAGGCGTTGCAAGGAAAGTGGAAAACCGTGGCGGGGGAGGCAGCGGGGAAGCCGTTTCCCAAGGACCAAATCCCGGCCTTCACGGTTGTCATCGCAGCCGACGGCAAGTCTACGGGCCAGACGCCACAAGGCGAATTTCAATTCACGATCACCGTCAATCCCAAGAAGAACCCCAAGACCATCGAGAACCTGCACAAGAGCGGGGAGCAGAAGGGGAAAAGACAGTACGGCATTTACAAGCTGGAGGGTCACAAGTTCACTGTTTGCATGACGCCTCCTGGCCGTGCGGAGGGCGACCGGCCGAAGGACTTCACCACCAAGGACACCACTAACGTCGTGTTCGTCTTCGCGCGGGTCAAGGAGGACAAAAAGCCCTGACACAGGGGAGCCGCCGCGTAATCCCTGTGGTTTTGAGCTTACCTGGTGATTATGTCCCTCCGCCATTGCCGCATTGTCCTGGTCGAACCGCGCATCGCCGCCAACCTGGGGGCGACGGCGCGCGTCATGCACAACTTCGGCCTGACCGACCTGGTGTTGGTGGCGCTGCAGGCCGACGTGCACGATCGCCAGGCCCGCAAGCTGTCCACGCAAGGGGAAGCGATCCTCGACGCTGCCCGCGTTGTGGCGGATTTCGGGACCGCGCTGGCGGATTGCGTCGTGGTCGCCGGCACGTCGGCCCGCAGCGGCGGCCTGGTGCGCCGGCAATCGGTGGGCACGCCCGCGCAAATCCTGCCGCGCCTGGTCGAGGCCCTGGCCGACGGCCCCGTCGCCTTGGTTTTCGGCCGCGAGGCCAACGGCTTGACCGACGCCGAAGTAACGCGCTGCCATCATCTCATCCACATTCCCACCGCCGCGGAATATCCCGCCCTGAACCTGGCCCAGGCGGTGGCGATCTGCCTGTACGAATTACACCAGTCCTGGCTGAAACACGTTTCGCGCACGCCCCAGATTTCCGAGGGCGAAACGCACAGCCCCGAGAAATCTCTCGCCCCCTTCGCCGCCCAGGAACGCATGTTCGCCAGCTTGCGGCTGGCCCTGGAAAAGATACACTTCCTTTTCGGCCCCAAGGCCGAGTCGCTGATGCACGGCTTGCGCCACCTGCTGGGTCGGGCGCGCTTGACGGACATGGAAGTCGCTTTGCTCCACGGCCTGGCCCGGCAGATGCGCTGGTTCGTGGACCATTCCGGAAGTTGAAATGGGGCATGGTTCAAAAACCGTTCTAAGTAAGTTCTCAATAACCCTGGGGAAACCCGGGAAACCCTGGGTCGGGGATTTATTTGTCCGAGCCGGAAGCGTAAGCGACGGCCGAAGGCGTGGCGTGGCCGTCGCTTACGCTTCCGGCTCGGAACCGGCGCGAATACCTCGGTCCGTTCTAATAAGGTAACACGGTCTGTAGGGTGGGTCGAGTCTTCGAGACCCACCATGACTGGCCGGATTTCGCCGGATTCCGGTGGGTCTCGAAGACTCGACCTACCCTACGAGATTGTTACCGCGATTGAACCATGCCGAAACTTCCCGGCGAGCGGAAAGGCTTATCTCACCGGGACAATCCGAACCAACCCGAAACCGCCGGCCTTGGATTTCAGGCCACAACCGAATTTTGTCCTGTGGGGGGTGGGCAAAAAAGTTTTCTTTTTCGTTGCATGCCAGGGGTTGGTGTGCCTAAAATATTACTAACATGTTCTCTTTGTTGAGGAAGCAGGTTTGCGCTCAACCTGCGGGGGATATGCTGCCGTTATTTTAACCGGCCTTTTTTGGGATTTGGCCTAAACTTGCGGAGCCGGCGGCGCACGTTCGGTCGGTAAATTCCCCTTTTAGGAGCATGAGGGCGTTCCATGAAGCTGAGTTTGGTGGTGATGACGTCGGGGAAAGCGGCAGGCCAAACGGTACCGATTACCCTGTCGCAGTTTATCATCGGCCGCGATCCTCAATGTAATTTGCGGCCGGCCAGCCCCGTCATCAGCAAGCGGCATTGCGCGATCCTCCTCAAAAACGGCAAAGTTTTTGTCCGGGACTTCGACAGCACCAACGGAACATTTGTCAACGATCAGCAGGTCAAAGGCGAGCGCCAGCTGAACCACGAAGATATTTTGAAAGTCGGTCCCCTGGCCTTTCGGGTGGTCATGGAAACCACGGCCCCGGTCAACAAACCGACGCCGCCGCCGGCCAAACTTTCGCAACCGGCCGATGACGAATCGGTAGCCGCCATGCTTCTTTCCTTGCAAGACGATACCGGCACCAGTCCAGGTGGCGAAAGCCAGGAAGTTCCCACCGGCAGCACCATCATGGACATTGTGCCGCCCACGGGTGAAAAAAAGGAAGAACCGCAAAAGGAACAGGCCAAGGAAGAGGACAAAAAGGAAGACGCCTCCAAGCCGGCGGCCAAGAAAGCGGACCCGCCCAAACCCGCCGATACGCGGGCGGCGGCGGCCGCTATCCTGGAAAAATATACCCGCCGGCAACGCGGCTAATCGGCCCCGCCATTCCAGGGAGAGGCTGTCCGAAAAGGGGACAGGACCCGGGGTCCTGTCCCCTTTTTCGGACAGCCTTGAGAGAGTGACAGCGTGCGAGAGTCCGAGCGCACCAAGGTTGGTCAACGCCCTCCCACACCTTCACTCTCCATTGGTCAAGCGCGCAAGAGCGCCGGCCAAAAACACGCTCCCACCTTTTCACTCTCCAACACCCTCACGCTGCAGCGCTGCTTGCGGCAGTGGTTTGGCCGCCATGCCCGCGATTTACCCTGGCGGCGCAGCCGCGATCCCTATGCCATCTGGGTCAGCGAAGTCATGCTCCAGCAAACCCAGGTGGCCAACGTGGTGCCGTACTTCCAGCGGTTTATGCAACGCTTTCCCACCGTGACGGACCTGGCACGGGCCCCGGAACAAGATGTCCTGCGCCTGTGGCAAGGCCTGGGATACTATCGCCGGGCGCGCGATCTGCACCGGGCGGCCCAAATCCTGTGCCGCCGTCACGCGGGCCAAATTCCCCGGGATAGGGAAGTAGCGCAATCCCTTCCCGGTTTCGGCCGCTACACCGCCGGCGCGGTGCTGTCGCAGGCCTACGATTGCCGTCTGCCGATTCTGGAAGCGAATAGTCAACGCGTGTTGTGCCGGCTGCTGGGGTTTGGCGGCGATCCCCGCACGGGATCTGGGCAGCGTTTTTTATGGCGCGCGGCCGAAGCCTTGTTGCCGCGGCGCCAGCCCGGCGAATTCAACCAGGCCCTCATGGAATTGGGCGCCCTGGTGTGCACGGCCAAAGCCCCGCAATGCTCCGCCTGTCCGTGGCGAAGCCCTTGCCGGGCCCGCCGGCTGCGTTTACAGCAAACCATTCCGTTACGCCCCCAACCGGTCGCCGCCGAAGTGGTCCACGAGGTGGCGGTGGTCGTGCGCCGCGGCGGCCAGGTCCTCCTCGCCCAGCGCCCCGGCAAGGGCCGCTGGGCCGGGTTGTGGGAATTCCCGCACGGACCATTGCAGCCGGGCGAAACCCACGATCTGACCGCCCTGCGGATTCTTGCGGATTTGACGCGCCTGCGCGTGGACCTGGGCCAGGAGCTTACCACCCTGCGCCATCCGGTCACGCGGTTTCGCATTACCCTGGTTTGCCTTCAGGCCCGCTACCTTGGCGGGCGCTTCCGATCCTCTTTCTATTCCCAGGGACGCTGGGTGGAGATTAGGGATTTGCCGTCGTATCCGGTCAGCTCTCCCCAGCGGCGGCTGATCCAGGCAGTGACGGGCTGGCGGCAGGGAATCCTTTAGGCGATATGAATCGCCGATTCCATTCAAACCCAGCGCTCGGCCGTTACCGGGTCGAAACGCCGCGCCTCCAGCGCCTGGCGCAGCCGGTCCAGCAATTTCGCTTTGACCCCTTGCGGAGCGGAAATGGCCAGCGTAGAATGGCAAGCGCTTTGTGAAGCCAATGACATGACGAACCTCCTTTATAGCACCTGTCCTTCGACACCTCGGAGCGATTGCACCGCGCCGGTCGCTGAACTCCGGCGTTGAACGAAACCTACGGTAGCTGTCGGTTACTTGTTCTTCCAGTGGACAAGATGTTTGCCGGTTCGACTTCCAACGGTCCCCCGGAAATTCGTTATATTCCGCATAAGGCGACCTTAATTTTGCAAATGGGGTT
>CAZFGM010000040.1:0-19846 GCA_964518515.1 uncultured Alcaligenaceae bacterium
GCGATGCGTTCGCGCAAGGCCGGGGTCATCAAGGAACCGTGGTCGCGGCCGGGGAAGATTTCCACCACCGCGTCGCTGCCGAGTTTGGCCAGGGCTTCCTTGAGCCGGATCGTGGCGCCTTCGAGATAGAAATTGTCCTCGGCGCCCATGTACACGTGAATCTTGCCGGCGAGCTTGGCTTGGAGGGTCTTCCAGTTTTGCTGGAGGATCAGGCGGATATCGTACTTTTTCCAGCTCTCGGCGACGGCGGGGCGGATTTGTCCGCTGGCCCGGTCCCAGAGTTGGATGGGTTGGCCGTCGGGCCCGCGCGGGCTGAAGACGGCCTCGAAGGAGCCGAGCTGGCCGCCGCGGCCGAGCACGTGTTCCATGTCGGAAAACGGCTTGTAGTAGAGAAACACCTTGCTGGCCCGCCGGCCCAGGGGACGCGGCTTGCCGGCGTCATCGCTGAAGATGTTTTTCGCGGTGTAGATATCGACTTTCTGAAAGTCGCGGAAATCCACCGAATCCGGGGCCGTGGACCAGACGCCGCCGAAGAAATCGGGATAAGTGACTTGCAGCCACAGGCTGCTCCAGCCGCCCGACGAATGGCCGGTGACGAAGCGGGTCCCCGGTTCGCCCAGGCCGCGATAGATCTTTTCGATGTGCGGAATCAATTCGTCGATCAAGGCCCGGCCGTACGGGCCGTTGTTGGCCGAGTCGGCGAACACGTGATGGCCCAGCCGGCAGTTGGGATCGAGCATGACATAGAGCATTTCCACGCCGGCCACCTCGGTGGCGTTACGGGCCAAGGCCCCCTGGGCCATGTGGTGGTTGCCGCCGAAACCGGGAATCTCGTAAATCACCGGATAGCGCTTGCCGGCTTCCTTGGCGAACGACGTGGGCAGAACGACGCCGGCGCGGAGGCGCACTGGTTTGCCGTGGAACTTCGACAGCCGCGGGCTTTCGATGTCCACCAGTTTCACGCGCTCGGATTCCTTGAATGACCGGGCCGGATAAACCTTGTCGATGGTCAGCGCGACCGGCCCGCTCGTCGCCGGATCAAGTTTCAGGCGGACCGGCTTGCTGTAGCCGTTGCCTTCCGAATCGAGCGGGTTCTGGCCGCCCAGGTCCCTGTCCAGGACCGCTTGCACGGAATACTCCCCAGGCGGCAGCTTGGCGAGCGGCAGCGGAAAGCCGAGCACGTCGCCGCCAAACACCAGCGTCTGGCCGGGCTTCCAGTCCTTGACGTCCTTGGCGAAGAACGGCTCGGGCTTGGACCAGCTCGGCCTGCGCGGCAAGTCGGCGAGCGGCGGCTTGGAAGCGACGACGAACACCCGGCCGGTGAAAGGCCCGGCGAACACCGCCTTGTCATAGGTCACCTGAAATTCGAGCGGTCGCGGATCGGCGGCCCAGCTGGGGACCGCAACGACCGCGAACAGAACCAAACCTGCCCAGCGGCCACGCATGCGGTGTTCCTTTCGGCAAGTTCACTCCCGGATGCAGAACGTTCTTACAGTTTAAGAGGGACTTGCCGTAGGAACAAGGATTTTGCCGACGGGGAAACCCCGCAGGCTCGAAGACTCGCCTGCGGGCTTGGGGGTCTCTTTGGTCCCTGCTACATTACTGCACCCGCTCGCACCTTTCCGTTTCACTGGCGAATTCGGCACGGAACTGGAATCAGGGCGAAGTCTCTCCTTTTTTTCCGCAATCCTCGGCGCCTGCCTTCCAGGCTACCAGGGGCCGGCCGCAGTCGGCGCAGAACCCGGTGGCCATCACGTATTGTCCCAGGCAGCGCGGGCAGTAGGAGCGCGACGACGGGTGGTCGGGAGCGGGCGGCCGAAGCCAAGGGGCGGTTTCCACTCCGGCGTCCGTCAAGAATTTTTCCATCTGCCCGCGCAGGCAAGCGCGGAACCAGGCCTCGATTTCCTGGGGTGCCCCATCCGCTACGGGGCAAACGGGCAGGATAGGATATTCCAGATCACGCCACACGTGGGCGGCAAACTGCTCGAAGCGGGCCGGTCCACAGACCGCACGGGCCACCGCCAGCGGGTGGAACTCACCCAGCAAAGGATGCGACAGCTTGTCCCGCGCGTGGATGGCATCGGCGGGGGACAACAGAACCAGCAGCATGTTCTTGAACCGTTCCAGTTTTTCCTCCGGATACAAAATCACATGGGCGCGGCGGAACTGCAGGACGGCCAAAAAAACCATCCCCACATAGCAACCGGCCAGGACAAGGAAGGGCAAAGGAGAGTTCAGCCAGATCAGCACAGGCGGCCAGAGGAAAACCAGGAAAAATAAGACCAGGCAGGTTAGTTGCAGGTCGGCGGCCAGGCGGCGAAAAAGGGCCAGCCGCTGGGCGACCTCTTGCGGATCCAGGTGCTGGGCCAAGGCGGCGGCTATCGCCCCGGCGCGCTGGTCCTGGGGCAAGTGCTGCAGTTCTTTGATGAGTCGGGCCAGACGGCGGGCAAAGGCGGGAACCGCCAGGCGCGTGAACAGCACGCCATTGATGACCAAGTCGTGGCCACGAGCTTCCACCTGGCGAATGTCCGCGTAGGCGATGGCGCGTTCCGGCTGCCGCGGCCGGCCGTCGCTGCTGAGAGCTTGCGAAACAAAACTATATATCCCTTGCGGGGACATGGACAGCGGCCATTGCTGGCAAATGCTGGCCTGACCGCACGGCGACAGGTTCCCCCAAATGACGCCGCCATTTGGGTTGCGAAACAAGGCCCAGTGGAGGTTGCGGCCCCGGTGCCGCTCCCCCAACTGGCTGAGGAATACGAACATCCCCGTTCGCACCCAAAAGGCGCATTCGGCTAGGTAGAAACCGGACACCACCAGGAACAGAAGTTCCAAATCGGACATGACGGCTCAAGCGGTGCTTCCCCGGCCAAAGATCTTTTTGAAAGCCACGCCGATGACCGCGACAATGCCGACCACGATGTAGATGATAAATTTGCCCAGCTTGCCCAGCAAGCCGCTCTTGGCCAGGGCGGCGGCGGCTCCGCCCGTGACCAGGGCCGCCAGACCGTAGGCCGCCACTTTATCCCCTGCCCGCCATTCGGAATATTTTTGTCCGGACTGGAAGGAAGTAGCTTTGACGATTTCTTTGTACTTGGGTAATTCTTGCTGCAACAGGTGAGGAACAATCACCAGGTTGACGCTCATGACCCCGCCGCGGCCCAGAAGGCGCGAATTGTAATTCACCGATTCCCCACCGCGGCTGTCGCGCACGCGAGTTGCCCAGGTCAACAACTTGGTTTGCTCGTCATAAAATGGAGCCCGTTCCCAACCGACAATGGTGAGTTCCGAAAAACCGCGCGCCCGCAGCGTCACGTTGGCCTGTTCCTGGCTCTTTTTTATGGAATCCAGGATGGCGTTGGCATCCAGGTTCTTGTCGTCATCCTTCACGTAACCGATTTCGTCCCACTCAAAAACCAGGAACCAAACATTGGGGTCGCCGTTGATATTCCAGGATTCCGGACACAAGAGACCCAGATCGTTGGGGCGTGGCAAATTCTGGGTCAATTCCATCAGGATGGCCGTGCCGGCTTCCCCGGTGAACTTGTAACCCCGGGGCACGTCCACCACGCCGATGTGCCTCATGGTTGCCTTGCAGGGGCCCTGTTGCCACTGAATTTGTTGGAACTTGGCGTTCAAATTGCCAAAGTCCGGCGGCCGGGGATTCTGGGCCTGGCCTGATTGGGACAAAAGAACCAGTCCTAGAGCCAGTCCACCAATGACAATGACCCGATGCATTGCGAACATGGACCTTCTCCTCAAAAAAAAAAACGGGTTAGGATTTTTTGATTATGTTGCCGGAAAAGTCCGTTGTCAATTTTTTTCCGATAGCAAAATGGGAATTAGGAGGGGGAGATCAGCGGCGGTCCCGGGACACATTGCCTCCCAGGAGAGCCCCCACAGTCGTGCCAATGACAAGGCCGATCAGACCGAGGACAAGGGGATTTTCCCCCAGGAAAAAATGGCCGGCCAGGGCGCCTACCGCCCCTCCGAAAACCGCGCCGCCCACTCCTGCCGCCAAGGCCGGATGTACGGCATGCGGGTCCACCAGGTTGGGCGGGAGCTGGGGTTGGGCCAAGTCCTCGGCACCAGAGCCGTGGGGTGATATTTTCGAGGCGATCTGTTCCGATTCCGCCTCCGGCCCGCACGCCCAGCAGGTCTGGTTTTCCAGGAGCCGTTGGCAGCGCGAACACTGGAAGCGCTCCCGAAGGGTCCCGTATTGTTGGCAGCGGGGGCACAGGGTGTCCATGGTGCTGCACACCTCCCCACAGGCCTCGCATTCCTTGACCCGAGTCACCATGACTCCCTCACTTGTCCGGCGGTTTTTGTTCTCCGACAGTCCCCAGCAAATACTATGGTACGGTCCCCTTGCCCGGCACCCTCTTCGTCAAATTTTCTCCTGTCCCCTCCGAAAGTCCAGGTGCTGGCCAACGCCACCGCCCAGCTCGCCGCCGACCGCGTGATTTTCCTGGCGGAGGCCAGCGGCCCGGCGCTTTGCCGCCAGGCGTCAATGCGGACGGCGAGGGCGGCGTGATCGGAAGGGCCTTGCGTCTGGTTTGGGATTTGGAGATTCGGATTTCGAATTTGTTTCGGATTTCGATATTCGGATTTCGAATTTTCGTTTGCTACAATATCTCGGCGGTTCACCCAGGGTAGGAAGCCATGTCCGGACGCACCTTTACCTTTCTCGGCACCGGCACGTCCACCGGCATCCCCATGGTCGGCTGCGACTGTGCGGTGTGCCGCTCGGACAATCCGCGCAATCACCGCTACCGCTGCGCCGTCTTGATCGGCACGCCGGCGGGCAACGTGCTGATCGACACGCCGCCGGAGCTGCGCCTGCAACTGATCCGCGCCCGCGCCCGCGTCGTCCACGCCGTCCTGTTCACCCACTACCACGCGGACCACGTGATGGGTTTGGACGACCTGCGGCCCATCCCCAAGAACCTGGGAGGACCGGTGCCCCTGTACTGCACCGCCGAGGTGGAACGCCGAATTCGCCAGAGCTTTGCTTACGCCTTCGCCCCGGACGTCGAGGGGGCGCCTTTGGGCTACGTGCCCCAGCTCTGTCTGCATCGCATCGGCACCGAGCCGTTTGTCGTGCTCGGCCAGCGCGTAACGCCCATTCCGCTCTTTCATGCCCATTTCGACGTCTTCGGCTTTCGCATCGACGACGTGGCCTACTGCACCGACGTTAATGAGATTCCCAAAGAAAGCTGGAAGCTGCTGGAGGGCGTGCGCGTCCTGGTGTTGGATGCCTTGCGGCTGAGGCCGCACCCCGCGCATTTTTCCCTCGACGAGGCGGTGGAGGTCGTGCAGCGGCTGCGGCCGGAGAAGGCGTACTTCACGCACATGTCGCACGACCTGGAACACGAAGCGACCAATCGGCGGCTGCCGCGCGGCGTCGAGCTGGCATACGACGGGTTGACGTTCGAGTTTTGAGCCGCCCATTTAGCCGGCGAGCTTGCTCGCCGCGGTCGGGATACTATCCACGGCGAGCAAGCTCGCCGGCTAAAATGGATGGAGGCCGCCATGATCTCCGTGCCCGAGGCCTTGCAGCAGCGCTTGCGCCGGTTCGGCCAAGAACACGTCCTGGCCTTCTGGGACCGCCTAGACGATACGCAGCGCCGGGAACTGCTCGGCCAGCTTGCCAACCTGGACCTGGAAGGCCTTCGCCAGCTCTACGCCCGGAAAGATCAGAAAACGGCTTTGCTCGATCCGGCGAAGATTCAACCCATCGCCCCTGTGGATCCCGGGCAGGCGAATCCCCAGCAGAAGCAACTCGGCGAAGAAGCTTTTCGGGCCGGCCAGGTGGCGATGCTGGTCGTCGCGGGCGGACAGGGCAGCCGGCTCGGCTTCGAGTATCCCAAGGGCATGTGTCCCATCGGCCCGGTGACACACAAGTCGCTATTCCAGATTCACGCGGAAAAGGTGTTGGCCTTGCGGCGCCGCTACGGCGCTGCCGTGCCTTTTTTGATCATGACCAGCCCGGCGACCCATCAAGAAACGGTGGACTTTTTCGGCCAGCAGCAGTTCTTCGGCTTGCCGGCGGACGACGTGTGGTTTTTCACTCAGGGCACCATGCCCGCCCTGGACCTGGCGACCGGCAAGCTGCTGCTGGAAAGTCCCGGCCAACTTTTCCTCAGCCCCAACGGCCACGGCGGCACGCTGACCGCCCTGGCGGAAAGCGGCTTGCTCGCCCGCCTGCGCAAGCGCGGCTTCCGCACTCTCTTTTATTTCCAGGTGGATAATCCGCTAATTCAACTTGGCGACCTGGCTTTTCTCGGAATGCACCTGGCTGGTCGCGCCGACGTTTCTTCCAAGGTCATCCCCAAGGAAGTCCCGGAAGAAAAGCTGGGCCTGTTTGTCCTGATCGATGGCCGGTTGGCCATCATCGAATATTCGGACATCCCGAAGGATCTGGCCGCCGCCCGCGATGGCCAGGGCCGCCTGCGCTTGTGGGCCGGCAATCCCGCCATTCACCTGTTCGCCGTCGATTTCCTCGAGCGCGTCTTGTGCGAAGGCCCGGGACTTCCCTGGCACGTGGCGAAGAAGAAAGTGCCTTGCCTGGATGGGCAAGGCCGGCCGCTCGATCCCAAAGTGGAAAACGCCTTGAAATTCGAGATGTTCATCTTCGACGTCTTGCCCCTGGCCGAGCGTTGGACGGTGGCGCCAACGAGCCGGCGCGAGGAATTCGAGCCTGTGAAAAATCCCACCGGCCCAGAGTCCCCGGCCTCGGTCCGCGCCGCCTTGATTAACCGGGCCGCCGATTGGCTGGAGCAAGCGGGCGTGGCCGTGCCGCGCGGCGCTGATGGCCAGCCGGCCTGGCCGCTGGAAATCAGTCCGCTGTTTGCCCTGGACGCAGAGGAATTGGCGGTCAAGGTGGATCGGAAACTGCGAATGGAAGGGCCGCGGAATTTTGGTTCCGATTGAAAAGGATTTGGACCCGATTGCGAATCTTTCGAAACTGATGGTAAAATGTGGGTATCCCTGGTAGGAGAATCCCATGGCTACTTGTCCGTTTCCCGGCATGGATCCGTATCTGGAAGATCCGGCTTACTGGTCGGATTTTCATCGGACTTTCATCAACTATTGGCGCGAAGCGATCGCGGACCAGCTCCCGGACCATTATGAGGCCCGCATTGGCGAACAAGTGTACTTGGTGGAAGAACCTCCTACTACCCGCAAGTTAATTGGACCCGATGTTGGCTTGTCGCAAGCTCCCGGAATTCCTCCCCCATGCCTCCGGAGCGGTGGCCACATTGGAACCGGTGACCATTCCCGTAGTGATCCTGGACCAACCCATGGATCCCTATATCGAGATCCTCCATCGGCCCGATCGAACCCTGGTGGCGGTGCTGGAAATGCTTTCCCCCGCCAACAAAGAAGAACCCGGTTGGCGCGCTTATCTGACCAAGGGCAACGCTTTGCTGGGCCGGAAGGTCCATCTGGTGGAATTGGATTTATTGTTGCGGGGCCACCGTTTGCCTTTGGAGCGCCCCTTGCCAGGGGGGGATTATTATTACCTGGTGTATCGGGGAGACCAGCGGCCGGATTGCGAAGTATATGCTTGGACTATGCGCCAACCAATGCCCACCTTGCCAGTTCCCCTGCAAGCGCCGGACGCCGATTTACTCATTGATTTGGGAGCGGTTTTTTCCACGACCTACCTTCGGGGCCGGTTTTTTTAAAAGCCTGGCATATGGTGAACCGCCACCGGTACGGAGGAGCCAGGATGAGGTGCAATGGATCCGGGAAACCGCGGCCAAACCCGGCGCATCGTGATCGGGGCCCTGTGGAACTTCTTGAAAATTGAGGGACATATCATGACTCTTTGCCCGGGCGTGGCCGTGCCGCGCGCCAGCTATAGCAGGTTAAGGGAAAGGACAGACAGCGGAGAACCGAGAAGAAAAAAATTCCTGCTCGCCTTGCTGCTTGTCTCCTGGCCGAGCCTCGCCCCGGCCTAGGAACCACCCCGGCTCGAGTTGGTTCTCCAGACGGGAGCGGGGTCTGTGTCTTGCCACCTGTAAGCACATATGCTATCATGCCGTGAGGCGATGAAATTCACCACGCTCATTCCGGTAAGGCGAAACGATGGCACGGCGGTCAAGCCATCTATCACCGGACATTGGATCGACGAAGACGACGTAGAGTTCACCGACGTCTGCCTCAAGGTCTCGATCGAATGCGACCGAAATCGTCTCGCGAAAGCTATCAAAGCGGTAAAGCGGCTCGGGCGCAAACTGGGGCAACGTGCGATGTATTTTGAAGTGACGGGCTATGACGGCGTGCAGATTCTGCGAGTCGAATGACGAGAATCAAGCGTCCCCCCGCAGAGGAGGAGCCATGGCTGCCAGCAGGAAAAGCAAGCCAAGCAGTCGGGTTGTCATCAAGGCGCGGCAATTATTGAAGTTCGCTGAAGAGCGCGCTGCGGAGGCCGCGGACTGGTTAGCGCTGAGCAATGCCCTATTCGGGCTGGGCGGCAAAGCCACAGTGGCCTTTGCAACCGAAGCGGAGCGAACTGCCTTTTGCAAGACCGACGAATACAAGAGCATCCTGGCCTTGATGGACCGCTTGCCCGCGCCTGCAGTCAAGGAATTCGTCGAGCTGGCCGCTTCCGCCAATGGCGCGATCAGCGTGCGCTTGCCCCGCTCGGTTCATGCGGCCCTGCTTGCCGAGGCGAAGGCGGAAGGGATCAGCTTGAACCAGCTCTGCCTGTCCAAGCTGGTCGCGCAGCTGCGAGCGGTGGTCTAGCAGCCCGTTTCAGAAATCCGTCGTTTTGGAACCCAGCAAGCGCGGGTTGCAGCGAAATCCCTCGCTCGCGCATCGGGCTCATTTGCGTGAATTCGAACCGACGGATTTACAAAACGCCCATTCTTAGGAACACCACCCCCTTCACCGTGGCCCCCAGCGAGTTGGCCAACAAGGGGGCCGCCATGAGCCGTAACGCAGTGGGGGATAGCTTGTTGTGACAAATCTCCCTTGTTGGCCAAGTGGTTTTGAGTTGGCCAACAAGGGTGGCGTGATGAGGTCAAATTTGCCTGCCGCCTTCGCCCAAGACGGAACCCTCACCATCCCAAGTTGGTTCTTACAATCCATGCCTTTCCTGGAACTGCCGGGCGCATTCATTTGCAATCTGCCATAGGAAATCTAAAACCAAAATAACATGAACGGAGTAACGCAATGCTGCACGCACTGATCATGGTCGGCGGCGGCGGCACGCGGAGGAAGCGAATTGGAAACTGCGAATCGAAGGACCAAAGTATTTTGGTTCAGCTGAACTGGAAAAACCTTTTCTTCGCGGTTAGCATGTTGAAAGGAAAAACAACGGTGTACGGAAAAGAGAAAAGAGGGTTGGATTTTTCGTTGCCGAAGTCCTGAGCGTGGCGCTGAGAGGCGATGGCAAACACGTCGTTACCGGGTCAAGGGACAAGACGGCGATCCTGTGGGAGGCGGCCGGCGGCAAGAAACTCCAGACCTTCCAGGGGCACATGGCCGCTGTCACGAGCGTGGCCCTGTCGGGCGACGGTAAGCACCTGTGGACCGCATCCGTGGCAGCCTCGGCGCCGGCAAGGACTGGCTGGTCGTCACGCCCGACGGGTTCTTTGACGGCTCCCCCGGCGCCTGGCGGTTCGTGGCCTATCGCGTCCCCGGCACGCTGAAGCTTCTCGATGACGACGCCACCCGCCGCCGCTTCCACCGTCCTGGACTTCTGGCCCAGGTGTGGAAAGGGGAAAAGTAGGGCGGGCCAGCCCTCGCCTGACCATGGTGACACCAATATCTGACAGGCTTCCTGGCCGTTCTGAAAAGGGTACAATAGAAGCATGAAGCGAGTCCAGGCCCTTTTGCGGAGTCTCAACCAGGTAGAAACTATGAGTGCCGCCAAGAAACTGAACCTGGTATCGGTGGAAGATTACCTGGCCGGGGAGTTGGTCTCGGGCATCAAGCATGAATACCTGGGGGGCGTGATTTACGCGATGGCCGGGGCGCGGAACGTTCATAACACGATTGGCGGCAATGTTTTCGCCGCCTTGCACGGCCGCCTGCGGGGCCGGCGCTGCCGGCCCTTCAATTCGGACACCAAGATTCGCATTCATTTGCCAACCCAAATTCGCTTTTACTATCCGGAGGTGTCGGTTGTCTGCCGGCCCAATTCACCCAACGACTCGTTTCAGGACGAACCGGCCGTCCTTTTCGAAGTCCTCTCCCGCCGGACCCGCCGCATCGACGAAGGCGAGAAGAAAGACGCCTACCTGACAATTCCTTCCCTGGGCGTTTACGTCCTGATCGAACAGGAGATGCCGGCCGTGGTGGCTTTTCGCCGGACCGAGAAGGCCTTTGTCCGCGAATTGTACGAGGGAATCAATGCCGTCCTGCCGCTCGGCGAAATCGACACCGTCTTGCCGCTGGCGGAAATCTACGAGGCGGTGGAATTCATCCCCGAACCGGACGAAGGGGGAGAAGCTTGATGCCTCAATTCGCCCCCTGACAAGTCTGGTTCCTGCGAGTGATGCCGTAATCAGGGGGCTGACGCCGCCCGCTCGCCGGATAAGGGAGTAACGCAATGCTGCACGCGATGATCATGGCCGGCGGCGGCGGCACGCGCTTCTGGCCGCGCAGCCGGCAGAAACGGCCCAAGCAGTTTCTCACCCTGACGGGCGAGCGCACGTTGATCCAGGAGGCGCGGGACCGCATCGAGGCCCAGGTCCGCCCGGAGCATACCTGGGTCATCACGGCCAAGATGCACTGTGAAGAAGTCGGCCGGCAACTGGCCGGCGTGCCGGCCGGCAACATCGTCGGCGAGCCGTGCGGCCGCGATACCGCCGCCTGCATCGGCCTGGGCGCCGCCCTGATCGCCCGCCACGACCCGGCAGCGGCCATGCTCGTCATGTCGGCCGATCACCTGATCGAACCGGCCCAGGAGTTTCGCCGCGCCGTCCACGTCGCCGCCGGGCTCGCCGACGAGCATCCCAAGGCCCTCATCACCTTCGGCATCACCCCCACCTATCCCGCTACCGGCTACGGCTACATCCACCGCGGAGCGAAGATCGCCGACCGCCAAGGCGTCAGCACCTTCCGCGTGCAGCGTTTTCGCGAAAAGCCCAATAGCGAGCAGGCCGAGCAGCTTTTGGCCACGGGCGAGTATTTCTGGAACGCCGGCATCTTCGCGTGGAAAACGTCGGCCATCTTGCAAGCCCTCAAGGACCATCAGCCCAAGCTGCACGCGGCCCTGCGGCAAATCGCCGATGCTTGGACCACTCCGCAGCGCGACGCGGTTTTCCAGCGCGAATACGAGGCCCTCGAAAAAATCAGCATCGACTACGCCGTCCTGGAAAAGGCCAAGGAGGTCCTGGTCGTCGAGGCGCCGTTCCGCTGGGACGACGTCGGCAGCTGGCTGGCCCTGGAACGCCTGCATCCGCAAGATGCCGACGGCAACACCATCCAGGGGCTGCATTGCGGCATCAATACCAAGAGCTGCGTCGTGGTCGCCGACGCCGGCACGCTCATCGGCACCGTGGGCGTGGCCAACCTCCTCATCATCCAGGACGGCGACGCCATCCTGGTCGCCGACCGCCGCGAGGAGGGCAACATCAAGCACCTGGTGGAATTGCTGAAGAAGAACGGGTTGGAGAACTACCTGTGAGCGCGCCGACGCGTCTGTTGGCCATCGATTACGGCCGGGTGCGCCTGGGCCTGGCGATCAGCGACCCGGGCCGCAAGCTGGCCTCGCCCCTGGCGACCTACCGGCGGCGCGATCCGGACCAGGACGCGAATTATCTGCGGGATCTGGTCCAGGCCGAGGATATCGGCCGGCTCGTGGTGGGCCTGCCGCTGCACCTGAACGGCCGGGAAGGTCAGCTGGCCGGCGCGGCCCGCGCCTTCGGCCAGTGGGCGGAAAAAGTGACGGGCCTGCCGGTGGTGTTCTGGGACGAGCGTTTCACCACGGTGGAAGCGGAGTCGGCCCTGTGGTCGGCCGGCTTGACCCACCAGCGGCGCAAAGACCGCCGCGACCGCGTGGCCGCGCAGATCCTCTTGCAAGCGTACCTGGATGGGGGATGTCCGGAAGAAGGGAAACCGGGACCGCTGGACGAGTGAGCAAATCATGAAATGTCACATCTGTGGCCAGGAAGCGGTGGGCAGGTGCTTCACTTGTGGTAACTTGTTCTGCCAGGAACACGGTGAGGAGAACTGCGTGCGCTGTTCGAGCGGCATTGTGGAAGGCGACTACCGCGCCGACCGCGTCACGCGGCGGCGGGCCCGGCAGCCCGGCACGCGGGCCTGGTGGCGGCCGCAAGAGGCCGAGGATTACGAGCCGCCGGCCTGCTACCACTGCCAGGCCCTGGCCCGTCTCACCTGCCGCAACTGCCAGCAGCTCTATTGTCCCGACCATGCCGGCCGCCCCGGTTTGTGCCAGCGCTGCACGCGCTCGGCCTGGCTGGGCCTGCTCGTCTTCGCCGGCGTGATGCTCGTCATGGGCCTCTTGATTTTGCTGGGCACGGTGCTGGATCGGTGAAACCCCAGGGGCCGGCGCCATCCCTTGAGTAGGTAGGTCAGGCTTTCCAGCCTGACCCGCGTCAACCCGCTCTATGATTCATTTTTTTTGCCCCCCCAGCGCCGCCATCACCTGGTCGGTGACCAAGCGCACCAGTTCCTCCACATCGGTTTCCGCCCCGGACGAGCCGTTGACGCTGCACTGCTGGCCGGTGGGGGTGCAGTGGCAATGCGTCTCATCCTGCTTGAAGGCGGCCGGCTCGGGCACGAAGTCGCTGTAGCCGCGGCCGAAGATGCTGTTGCCGCACAAATCGCAGTTCTCGTATTTGAGGCGCGGATCGTCGTAGCCGAGGCGCTTTTTCAGCTCCAACAGCTCGCGCGTCTTGTCCTCGGAGAAGTAATTGATCCGCCCGAGCTGCCGGGCCAGGATCAGGATGTGGCAATAAGCGTCGATGATTTCCGAGTTGAAATACGCCTTCTCCAGGTCCGGCCCGAAAGTGACCGTGCCGTGGTTGGCCAGGATGATCGTGTTGCAGTCCTTCACATACGGCACGATGGTCTCGGCGAACTTCTGATTGCCCGGCGTCTCGTAGACGGCCATCGGCACTTCGCCGAGGAAGACCTCCACCTCGGGCAGGATGCACTTGGGGATCGGCTCATGGGCGACGGCGAACGCCGTGGCGTGCGGCGGATGACAGTGGACCACCGCCTGCACGTCCGGCCGGTGCTGGTACACCGCCAGGTGCAGCAGCACCTCGCTGGTCCGCTTCTTCTTGCCGGCAAGCTGCTTGCCCTCGTAATCGACCTTGCAGACGTCGTCGGGTTTCAAAAAGCCCTTGGACACCATGGTCGGCGTGCACAGGACTTCCTTGGCGTTGAGGCGGACGGTGATGTTGCCGTCGTTGGCGGCGGCGAAGCCCTTGTTATAGAGGCGGCGGCCGATTTCGCAGATTTGTTCCTTGACCTTGTATTCGCTGACCATGATGATTCATCCATTTATGTGTTATCGGAAAAGGCCCCTGGATCCACAGACACGATCTGTTCCAGAGAATAGGGGCATTCTTTGGGAAAACGGTCCACCGGTAACCCGGTTTCAATCGCTGCGCGTTGTACAGCCCGCGGGTAAACTTTATTCAGGACTTCCTGGGCGTGCTTCCACAAAGTCTTACTGTCGACCATGGACAGCAACTCGTCCCGCTGATCGGTGATGGTGGTTTTCCAGCTCCGGGACCGCTTGCGGGGTTGATAATCCCATTTCAGCAAATGGGCCAGCAAAACGCGCAAGCGATTGAACACTTCTCGGCGGTCGCGCTTAGCCATATCTCGCAGGTACTCACTTAAATTGCGGAAATCGAGATCCTGGAACCGCCGTTTCTTGACCAGGTCGGACATGATTTCCAGCCAGGCGGTTTCGTCCGTTTCGAAAAGCTTGGATAATTTCATGGCGACCTCCTTTCATCCGCCAGCGTCACCTCATCCAAAATGCATCCACAAAACGCATCCACCGGTTTCTTCGCCGGCAGGAACGGGACCGCCGCCTCGCCGCCTTCGCTGAAGCCGATGCGCTGGCCGTTGCCCGCTTGTAGATTGTCGAAGATCACCAGGTCCTCGCCGTCGGGTTCGCCGGCCCGAAGGGCCTGCAAGCTGTAGGGCACGCCAATGATCCAGCGGCTGCCGGCCAGACTTGGATGGCAGCGTGACAGCGTCACCGTGCCAATCACCTTAGCGATGCGCATGACCGTCCAGCTCCTTGAGAACACAGGCCACACCCGGCGGACACGCGGGGTCCTGGCCACAGAGGGTGCGTACAATCTGGCGAATCTCGAACAGCGTTCGCCCCGGCATTTCCACCGCCGCCAAGTTGGCGCCCAGGTTGTGGCGGGCGATCGCTGCCTGCGGCACGGAAAGGATGGCCGCCGCACGCACCCCCGCAACTTTGTTCGCCACGCACGCGATCAGGCCGGCGTTTTGACAAAACACCACCCCGCCGGTGCATTCGCCGCGAGCCACGCCTTCGGCCATGGCCCGCGCCCAGGATTCCGGCTTGTCCGCCAATCGGCCCAGCGCTTGCAATTTCAGGCCATCGCGCTGCAAGGCAGCCAAGGCCGCGGCAACCACCGGATACGGACTATCCTGGCCCACGCCCCAGCAGGCTTGCCGTTTAGCGCTTGCCGTATCCCGCGGCTGCCGCGTGACGCCAATGCCCGCGGCCCGCAGCTGGTCCGCCGCCAGCGGCGTGATCACGGTCCCGAAGGACACGATCAGCCCACGCTGGCCGTTCAAGTGGACGCGCAAATCCTCGGCGCAAAGCACTCGGCCGGTCCAGTAGAGGACCTGACCGGCGCCGGTATCCTTGCCAGGTTGGCCGTTCGCGCTCATGTTCAATCACAAATTCCAATCACCATCCACCGCACCGGCGAATTCTTGTCGCCGATCACCTCGCGGGCGCCGGCGCCGTCATTCGAGATAATCACCCGGTGCGCCTTGCCCGCCCCCAGGTGATCGATGGCCAGCAGCGGCTCGCCATCTTCCCGACCGTCGGCGCCCAACGGCTGAACGACGAGCAGTCGCCAGCCGTGCAGGCTGGGATGCTTCACGGTCGAAATCGCTTGACCAATGACCGAGGCGATTTGCATGATTCAAATCCAAGAAAAAAACCGCAGAGCACGCGGAGAACGCAGAGGAATTATTTTGGGAAAGTATTAACTTTTCTGCGGATGCCTTTGGTTAGTTGAGTTACATTGAAATTAATCAGCAAACCAACTTTGCAACCTGACAATTTGAGATACGAAATTAGTTGGGCATCATGAACGGGAATTAAAGCTTCCACAGCTTTGATTTCCACAATTACTTTGTCCACTACCAGTAAATCCAGTTTGTAGCCACAATCGATGTGAACACCTTTGTAAGTGACCGGTAATTCCCTTTGCCGCTCAACCTTTAAACCTCTTTCGATCAGTTCAAAGACCAAACAAGCCTCGTAAGCGGATTCCAGAAGCCCTGGCCCCAATTCCCGATGGACCGCAATGGCCGCCCCAATGATTTCCTCGGTGATTTTGTTCAATTCCTCTTTTTCCATGTTTTTCTCCGCGTACTCTGCGTTCTCTGCGGTTTATTTTTACAGCACGCGCATGCCGCCGGCGGCCGTCGTCGTGCGCCGCTGCCGACAAAACGTCAGCGGTGTTGTTACCCCCTCGCCGGTCGGCGTGGCGATGCTGTAACTCAGGTAGCCCTCGCCGTCGATGCCCAGGCTGGCCATGCTCGGGCCGTTCTGCACGTACAGCGACGTGTCCAGTTCGCGGCCCATGCGCGTGATCGTGTCGATATTGCGCGAGTGGATGATGGCCGTGTGCTTGAAGCCATGCTCGTATTTCTTGGCCAGGGCGATGGCCGTTTCGACGTCCGGCACGCGTACAAACGGCACGAACGGCATCATCTGTTCCTCTTCGACAAAGGGATGCGTTTCGTCCGTTTCACCGAATAAAAGCTCGGTGCCGGCGGGAACGGTAATGCCGGCATGCTTGGCCAGTACCGCCGTGTCTTGACCGACCAGGTCCTTGTTGACGGTGACCTTGCCATGGCCGGCAACCCCTCCCTTGCGCTCTAAAGGTTCGGCGGCCGGGACGAACGCCACCTTGGTCAGCGCCTCGATCTGCGGTTTGGTGAGCTGGACCGCGCCCGCTTTTGTCATGGCCTGCACCAACTCGTCGAAGATGCCGGCGACGGCGAAAACCTCCTTCTCGCCGATGCACAACAGGTTATTGTCGTAGGCGGCACCCTTGATGATGCAGTGGGCGGCGTTGTCCAGGTCGGCGGTTTCGTCAACGACCACCGGCGGATTGCCCGGGCCGGCGACGATGGCCCGCTTGGGGCTGCGCAGGGCGGCCCGGCCCACCGCCGGCCCGCCGGTTACGCACAATAGCCGCACGTCGCGGTGATCGAAAATCGCCTGGGCCGATTCCAGCGTCGGCTTGGCAATGATCGTGATTAAGTTGTCGATGCCGATGGCCTGGTGAATCGCCTGGTTGAAGAGCTGGGTGCCGTGACAGGCGACGCGCGCGCCGCCCGGATGCGGGTTGCACACCAGCGCATTGCCGGCGGCGAGAATGTTGATGGCGTTGCCGGCAAGGGTCGGCAGCGAATGCGTCACCGGCGTGACAATGCCAACAATGCCGAAGGGGGCGTACTCGGTGAGTGTGACGCCGTTCTCGCCGGAGTAGGCATCGGTACGGAGGAACTCGACGCCCGGCGTGCGTTCGGCGGCCACCTTCAGTTTCTCGATCTTGTGATCGAGCCGGCCTATCCTGGTTTCCTCGAATTCTTCGCGGCCTAACAGGTCGGCCTGGTCGATACAAACCCGGCGAATGCAGTCCACCGCTTTACGGCGCCCTTCCAGCCCTTTGGCCTCGAACTGCCGCTGCGCTTCGCGGGCGGCGGCGACGGCGCTGTCCACCTCCTCGAACACGCCCCAGTTCTTGGCCTGGCCGTTGGGGGAAGGGGACTTGCCGTTGCGCAAGTGGGTAATGACTTCTTGCACCACGCCGCGGATGAGTTCATCGGTGACTTGCATAGAAAAGTCCTCAGCTTTCAGCGGTCAGTTATCAGCCGTCAGTTTTCCTCAGCGAGCAGCGGCTGATTGCTGATAGCTGATTGCTGATAGCTATTTGTGTGCCGAGAAAATTGTCTTGTTGTCCACGTTGACGTTATCGACGATGCCGACAATGGCGGCGTCCACGGGCAGCTTGTCCGTCTCGGGCGTGAGCCGGGCGCTGGAGCCCTGGACGATGAGCACCATCTCGCCCTGGCCGGCGCCGACGGTATCGACGCAGACGAAAGTCCGGCCCGTGCCGACCAGCCGGTCGCGCTGGCCCGGATCGACCCGCAACGGCTCGACGGTCAACAGCTTCTTGCCGGTCAGGGAGGCGCTTTTTTGCGTCGCGATCACGCTGCCGGTGACTTTGGCGATAAACATTTTTTACCCCCACCCTCTGCCACGCGTCCCCAAAGCTCGCTCGGCGGTTTCGCGTTCGCAAAACCCCTGCGGCGACTAAGAAACCACTCTCTATTTCGCTTGCAACAGCGCTTTCGTCTGCCGGGCGACAATCAATTCTTCGTGGGTCGGCATGATCCACAGTTGCACGCGGCTGACCGGGGCATCGATGCGGGCCTCCCCCTTGGCTTGCTGGTTCGCCTCGGGTTCGAGGGCAATGCCGAACCAAGCGAGGTCGGCGCAAATCCGTCGCCGCATGGTCGCGGAGTTTTCGCCGATGCCGCCGGTGAAAACGACGGCGTCGGCCCCGCCGAGAAGGACCAGGTACGCTCCGAGGTAATGCCGCACCGACGCGACGAACACGTCCAGGGCCAGCCGGGCCCGCGGCTCGCCCATGTCGGCGGCCGCCTCGATGTCGCGCAGATCGTTCGAGCGCCCGTCGAGTCCAAGCAAGCCGCTGCGCGTCGCCAGATCGTCCAGGAGCTGCTGGAGCGTTTTGCCCGTGGCCCGCATCAAGGCCGGCAGGGCGAAGACGTCGAAATCGCCGACGCGGTTGTTCTGTGGCAAGCCGCTCTGCGGGCTCATGCCCATGCTGGTGGCTTGCGATTTTCCCTCCCGGATCGCACACAGCGAGCTGCTTCCTCCAAGATGGCAGGAAATTATTTTGGCCAGAGGATTGCCAAGCAGCTTTGCCGTTCGCTCGGCGATGTAGCGATGGCTCGCGCCATGAAATCCCCAGCGCTGGATACCGAATTTTTCCACCCATTCCAGGGGCACGGCATACAGCCGCTCGGCCGGGGCGATGGTCTCGTGAAAGCCCGTCTCGAAGGCGGCCAGCAGCGGAATCTCCGGCAATTCTTTGGCCAAGAGCCGCATCGCTGTCACATAAGGCGGATTGTGAGCCGGAGCGACGTCGTTGTAGGCCTCCATGGCCGCCAGCACGCGCTCGGTTACGCGCTGGACGCCGGTCATTTTCTGTGCGTGCACCGCTTTGAAGCCAATGGCCGCCAACTCCCCCGGACTGGAAAGAACCTGCCGTTCCGTCAATTGCTTCAAACACAAGCGCACCGCCTGGGCGTGGTCCCTGGCCGCCAACACGGCTTCGTCGCGCCGGCCGCCGCTCTCGACGAAGCACCGCGCCACGGCCGAGCCGATGCGTTCGACGCCGCCGCGCGCCAGCACCCGCTCCTTCGCCATGTCGAACAGGCGGTACTTGAAGCTGGTGCTGCCGAGATTAGCGACAAGGATTTTCATAGTTTTCAGCAATCAGCTTTCAGCAGTCAGCTTTCAGCGGTCAGCGGTCATCAGGAATCAAGAGCCAGAATTCAGCAATCAGCTTTCAGCAGTCAGCTTTCAGCCAGGATCAGACGGCTGATTAGCTGAAAACTGATTGCTGATAGCTGACTGCTGATAGCTATTTCAAAAACGTTTCCAACACGGTTTCTTCCGGACGGGGGATGACGTGGGCGCTGACGAGCTCGCCGTTGGCCTGGGCGGCCTGGGCGCCGGCGTCCACGGCGGCCCGCACCGAGCCGACGTCGCCGCGCACGAACGTCGTGACGTAGGCGCCGCCGATTTGCACCTGCCCCGCCAAGGTAATGTTGGCCGCTTTGGCCATGGCGTCCGAGGCGGCGATCGTCGCGATCAGACCCTTCGTCTCGACCAGGCCCAGCGCTTCATGGTTGTTGCCGTTGCGAAGATTGCTTGCCATTGCAACTCCAAAATTCGAAATTCGAATAGCGAAATCCGAAACAAATTCGAAATTCAAAAATCGAATCAAGAACAAAATAATTGCCCCGAAATGGAAACCCGCTAATTCGAATTTCGGATTTCGAATTTGTTTCGGATTTCGGATTTCGGATTTCGGATTTAGCTCACGGCGACGGCTTGCTTCTTGCCCGCCAGGGGCAGGACGGCGCCGAGGTCATCGTGCGGCCGGGGTATGACCTGGACGCCGATAACTTCGCCGACGCGGCCGGCGGCGGCGGCGCCGGCATCGACGGCGGCCTTGACCGCCGCCACGTCGCCCACCACGAACGCCGTCACCAGGCCGCTGCCGATCTTCTGCCAGCCCAGCAGCGTCACGTTCGCCGATTTCATCATGGCGTCGCTTGCCTCGATGAGCGCCACCAGGCCCTTGGTCTCGACCATGCCCAGGGCTTCCAGTTGACTGTTGGCCATAATGCGTACACCTCGTTGAAAAAAGGATATTGGTTAGTGGTAAGTAGTGAAAAGGTATTGTGGTGAGTTAGGATGTCGAATCAAAACCACTCACCACCTACCACTCACCACTCACCTAGCGAAACAATTCCACTCTGGTCGCGTGCGGCAAATCCACCGCGTTCCCTTCATCCGTGTCCATGT
>CAZFGM010000041.1:0-19641 GCA_964518515.1 uncultured Alcaligenaceae bacterium
CTTCCAGCGGCCCGCGAAGGACGATTTCCCGTGTCAGGATGGTTTGACTCACAACTACCCCAAATCCGAAAGCCGAATTTCGAAATCCGAAACAAATTCGAAATCCAAAATCCGAACAGGCTTAAACCGGCTTAAACCACTCCCATCCATCGATTTTCGAAATTCGAATTTCGGATTTGTTTCGGATTTCGAAATTCGAATTTCGGGTTTTCTTTTCCATCACCACGACCGCGCGCACCACCAGGCCAGGAACATTTCGCCAATGGCCAGGAGCAGCACCACGAGCAGCACCCAGGCGGTCCATTCGCGGTTGCTGGGAGCGGACTTTTCCTTTTCCAGCGCCACTTGTTCCCCGGCGACCAGGTGCACGGGCTGGAAGCCCAGGCGGCCATCGATCTGGGCGGCGCTCAGGGATTCCAGGTTTTTGCTTTCCGCCAAATCCGGGATGACCGCCAGCGGCCAGCCGGGCTGGTGGGGGACGGGGGGTTTAGCGTCGGGGGCGCGCGGGTCGGGCGGGGCCGTCGTGTGCAGGCGATAAATGCCGGCCCGGGTCAAGCTCTCGGCCGTCACCACTTTGCGGCCGCCCTGGACCGTACCCACCCCCAGCCGTTCGTGCGTGCCGTCCGGATGGATCAGGAGGTAGGCCTGCGGCTCTTTGTCGTCGGCCAGCCAGGTCAACGGCTTGCCGGCGACCAGGTTGAAGTTTTGCGTCTGGCCGTGCAACATGTGCGCCAGGGTCATGTCCAGAAACGGCTGGTACGCGGTCGGCTGCAGCGGCCAGTTATTCCAGGTGAAATCGAGGGCGTCTTTTTTCCAGCCCGGATCGGCCGACGTGGCGAACAGCCAGACCTGGCCGGCGCCGACCTGGCGCAGCAACACCGCCGGCTCCCCAGGCTTCTGATCCCCTTGTAGCGGTTTGTCCTTGTCCTTTTCCTTCTTAATCCGGGTAAAACGCATCACCACCTGAGTCCGGTCGGTGTTGGGCGAAGCATCGTCCGGGGCGGGCTCGGCCAGGTCCAGAGCCCGGTACACCTCCGTCTCGTTGAAATTTTTGTAACGCACATCCCCTTTGATTTTCGAGAAAGCCGGCAGTTCGAGGGTGTAGCGATCGAAATAAAGGCATTCGCGCAACCACTCGGTCGGATCGGCTTTCGGGTCGGAGGTTTTCTTGCCCAAGAGAGGCGGCGGGGGAAAATCGAACAGGCCGATGATCCGCGCCGGCAAAAGACCATACTTGTTCCCGAGCTGATCGTTGTAATCCTGGAAAGGGGCGTAATCCGCCTTTTTGCCCGGCAGGGGAATTTTGCCCGCCACATGATCCCCGGGAAAGATGGCAAGGTTCTTGCCTTGGCGGACGAAGCCGTCCAGGGCCTGGACAAAGTCGGCGGGTAGGCAATCGCCCAGGCGGCTCTGGGTCGCGAGGTCCTGGCGGCGCTGGCGCAGGTCGGTTAGTTGCCGGTTGAATTCTTTGCGCGTTTCCGCCAGGCTCCGCAAAATCTGTTCTTGCCGCTGGAGGACCTCGGCGGCTTTTCCGCCGGACAACTCGCTGCCGGCCTGTTCCATGGTTTGGGCGATGGCGTAGAGCCCCTTGGATGGACAAGGGGACAACTCCTTGCGGAGCTTGCCGGCCAGCTCGTCCTGTTCCTTGGCCAAGGTGGTGAGCCGGTCCGCGTCGGCGTTGCGCGTGCGGTCGCGTAATTGTGCCTGATCGGCGATCCATTTCTCGACGGCGGCGACGGCTTTTTGCATTCCCTCCACGTCCGGCCGCAGCGGCACATTGGTAAGAATGCACACATCCTGATCGTTCAAGAGGGCCGGCGCCGCCAGCTTGGCCTGCACCACGCGCGTTTGCTGGCGCAACCCCACCAGGGCGTGGGCCAGGTTAAAACTCGGGGCCTTGTGCGGTTCCGGATCGTCCGCCGGACCCTCGACGATCAGCACGTTGACCTTGTCGCGCACCCGAATGACCTGGTCGAAGCGATTGTCGCCGGGCAGGTCGTCGTGCTTGATGCCCGCCGAGATGATGCGCAGGCCCGCCTGGTCCATCTTGGCCATGACGGTGACGGCGCGCATTCCGCCCGCACCGAGGAAGTCCAGGGCTTGGATTTCTTTGGTTTTTTCGTTGTTGTCCACCAGGAGGAAGATTTCCAGGTTCTGCAAGGCTTCGGTGCCGGTGTTCTTGACGAGGACGGAAAAACCGACGCGCTCGCCAGGCCGCGGCGTGGCGGTTTGTGGGGTGATGCCGACGACGGCGGCGTTTTTCGGCATGGCGGCGCCGCAGCGGACCAGGTGGATGCGGGCCAAGTCTTTGACATCGCGGAGCTTTTGGTCCAGGCCCCGCCCTTGCCGATCCCAGCCGAGCTTCTGCATGTCGCTGAACAGGTACAACTCCTTGGCCTTGGCCTTGCAGCGCTCGAGGAGGGATTCGGCTTCGCTAATCCCCGGATAAAGGTCCGAGGCCAGATCGGAAAGCTCCAGGCCGTCGATGATCGTGGCCGCCTGGCCCAGATCGGCGGGCTCACTGGGGCCGTGAACGGTGAAGCGATCGGCCCCGGCCACGATCCGCACCGTCGAGTGGGGCGGCAACTTCGCGAGGATATCCTTGGCGGCTTTCTTGGCCTGCTCGAAGCGAGTCGTTTTGCCTTCCGCCGCGCCCATGCTGAACGACGTGTCGAACACCAACACGGCATCGACCGGCCCGCGCTCGCCGACCTCGTCGAAGGTTTCGCTCGGCCGCGCCAGCGCCAAGGCCAGAAGCAGCAGCAGCAAAACCCGCGCGATCAAGAGCAGCAGCTCCTGGAACTTCAACCGCCGGCTGGTCTGCTCGATGCTGGTCAACAGAAACTTCATCGCCGCCCAGGGCACGGTCCGGTAGCGGCTGCGGAAAAAGAAGTGCAGGGCAATGGGAATCCCCGCCGCCGCCATGCCCCAGAACATGTAAGGAGACAAGAAGTTCATTGAAATTCTGTCCAATCAGCAATTGGCAATTGGTAATTGGCAATTCTTCCTCATTCATTGCCAATTGCCAATTACCAATTGCCAATTTCAAATTGCCATACAAATTTACCGTAGTCGCATGCGTAACCGCCGGGCCAGGTAGGCGGTCAAGGATTCTTTCAGCGGCCGGGCGGTGTTCATCAGGACGTAATCGCAGCGGTTGCGCTCGCAGCCTTGTTGCAATTCCTCCATGTATTTTTTCAGGGCGCGCATATAAGCGGGACGAATCAGCCGCGGCCGGGTTAACAGGTGCAGGCGATCTTCCATGCCGTCGAACTTCACCATGCCCTCGAAGGGAAACTGCAATTCGTCCGGGTGCAGCACGTGAAACACGGTCACTTCGTGCCCTTCGAAACGCAGGTGGCGTAGGCCTTCGAGGATGCTGTCGGGCGGGTCGAAACAATCGGAGATTAGAAATACCAGGCCGCGGCGGCGAACCTGCTGGGCCAGATCGTGCAACAGCGGGCCGATAGCCGTCTTTTCCGCCGGCTCGACGCTTTCCAGGGTTTGCAGGATGGTCTGCATGTGTCCCGGCTGGCCGCTGGGCGGCAGCTGCGTGCGCCAGCCGGCGTCGAAGACGAACAAACTGGCGCTGTCGCGCTGGTGAATGATCAGATACGCCAGGCACGCCGCCAGCGTCTTGGCGTAATCCAGCTTGTTCAATTCCCCTTTGCCGTAGAGCATCGACCGGCTGGCATCGATCAGCAGATGGCCGGCGAAGTTGGTTTCCTGCTCGTACTGCTTGATGGTGTAGCGTTCGGAGCGGCCGTAGCTTTTCCAGTCGATGTGGCGGATATCGTCGCCGGGCACATATTCGCGGTGCTGGACGAACTCGACGGAGAAGCCGCGATAGGGACTTTTGTGATCGCCGACGCGCAGTCCCTCGACGATGAGGCGGGCCTTGAGGCCCAGGGCCTGGGCACGGGAGATGACATCGGGTTGGAGGTATGTTGTCATGTTCCGGATTCGTGTAGCGCGGAGCTTTTCGGATTTCGTTTAGCGCGGAGCCGAAGGCGACCACCCCGGCCTGTCGCCTTCGGCTCCGCGCTAAACGTGATACGGGGTGACGAAATTCCAATGTTGCGGGGGTTTGCCTTCCTTGGTCGGGTTTTCCTCCACGTAGCGGATTGCCCGGACGATGTCCTCTTCGCTATCCAAGAACACTTTCCATTCCCGCTGAGCAAAGCAGCGCGGAACTCCACCATGCGGTTTTCTCCACGCGGCCAGGGGATGCAAGGTCTCGTCGAGCAACTGGCGGGTCGCGTCGCCTTTCAAAAGATTGACAATCTGTTCCACCGTGTAACGATGCCGGGCGATCACAAGATGCACGTGTTCGGGTAGAATGCTGCAAGCCCAGAGGATCACGCCGGAGCGCTCGAGGAAGTTGGCAAAGCCCCGTCCCACGGCCCGGGCCTGGATTCCGGTAAACGACACGGGCGGATAGCGAAGGGCCTGCTTGGCCGCCAGTCGCACCGCCCGATCATGGGGTTGCTTGGCGACCGACTGTCGCGTGTTCACCTTGGTCGCCGGCCCAAAGCGGCGAAGTTCCCACGCGCGAACGAAGTCGGACCACGATCCGCGGGGATCGTTGGGCAACCAGAAACCGTAAGCGCCGATGATAACATGGTAGCCGAATACCATTTTCCGCCTCCGGTAGTTTAGCGGGGAGCCGAAGGCGACCAGACCGGCAAGGAAGCGGTCGCCTCCGGCTCCCCGCTAAACCATTAAGCCGCGACATTCTTCGGCACCGCCTTCAACAGCCGCGTGACGATATCCTCCACGGAGACGCCTTCCGACTGGGCGGTGAAGTTGCAGATGAGGCGGTGGCGGAGGATCGGCTGGGCGACGGCGGCGACGTCGTCGGCCGACACGTGATGCTGGCCCATGAGGACGGCGTGGGCCTTGGCCGCCAGGATCAGGTACATGCTCGCCCGCGGCCCGGCGCCCCAGGTCAGCCACTTGTTGACGAAGGCCGCCGCCTCCGGCGTGCCCGGCCGCGACATCCGCGTGATCCGCTTGGCATAATGGAAAATGTGATCGGCCACCGGCACGCGCCGCACGATGTGCTGCAGCTTCAAGATATCTTCGCCGTGCAGCACCTTGCTCACCGACGCCTGGAAGTCGGCGGTCTGCTGCCGCATGATCAGCTCTTCCTCGCTGTCGGTCGGGTAATTCACGCGGATTTCGAACAGGAAGCGGTCGAGTTGGGCCTCGGGCAGGGGATACGTGCCCTCCTGCTCGATGGGATTCTGCGTGGCCAGGACGAAGAACGGGTCTTTCATCGGGTAATCGGTGCCGCCGATGGAGGCCTTGCGTTCCTGCATGGCCTCGAGCAAGGCGGCCTGGGTCTTGGGCGGCGTGCGGTTGATCTCGTCGGCCAGCACGATGTGGGCGAAAACCGGGCCGGGCAGGAACTTGAACATGCGCTGCCGGGTGACCGGATCGTCCTGGATGACCTCGGTGCCGGTGATGTCGGTGGGCATGAGGTCGGGGGTGAACTGGATGCGCTTGAAGGTGAGGTCGAGGGCCTGGGCCAGCGTGCTGACCATGAGGGTTTTGGCCAGCCCCGGCACGCCGACCAGCAGGGCATGGCCGCGGCAAAAGATGGCCATGAGCAGCTGATCGAGCACGGCCTCCTGGCCGATGATGATCTTGCCGATCTCGGCCCGCAGCTTCTTGTGAGCGCCGCGGAGGATTTCCAGCATATGCACGTCCGAGGCGACCGGGGTTGCTTCGCGTAATTTTGCTTCGACCGGTTGGATGGCGGGATTCATGGCGGGGTCCCTGGGGTGAGAAAACTGGCGGGGGGAAAGTTCCATCTTACCGATTCAGTTGGTCAACACAAGAGGCTGGTTGTTTTTTTGCGCGCACCACAGCCTGCGGCTACGGCGAGACAAAAATGACGAGGACGATTGTTCGGGAGTGGATTGCTTTGGATAATCCTCTAAAATATAGGATTATCGAGGAGTTGAGGGCATGATTACCTTTCGAATGTCTGCGGAAGTAAATGAGGATCGCCGTGTGTTGGTTGTCTTGCCTCCAGAAGTTCCGGTTGGCAAAGCCGAACTGGTGGTGACCGTGGCTGCGGAACTCCCTGAAGACAAAAAACCGGGACGAACCAGTTTGGCGGATTGGGCAGAAGCCAATGCGGAGAATTGGGGCAATCGCTTGAACTCCGAGAAGGTCGATGGTTTCACCGGCCGGAGGTTCTAATTGTGCCACCACGAACCGGGGAACAAGGTTATCACCTCTACCCTCTTACCTCACATATCTTTGAAAAAGGCCTATCTCTTTACCGCAATCGGCCCGACAAGGAATGGAGCCTGACTGATTGTGTTTCGTTTTCCCTTATGGAACAGGAAGGAATGACGGGGCTTTGACGGCGGACCTACACTTTCGCCAGGCGGGTTTGGTTCCTCTTTTGCTTGAATAGATTCGCCCCCCTTGATTGCCTGTACGGAGCCAGGATTGTCATGAAAAGAATGGCGTGGCTGGCAGTTGTTATTCTGGCCATAGCGCCTCCAATCCAGGCGCAGGATCGGCCGCGCTTCGTGAACGTCACGGCCGCCTCGGGCATCACCATCGCCAGGAACACCGGCGTGGGCGGCACCAATCCCCATGCCGTGGCCGTCGAGGACTTCGACGGCGACGGCAAGCTCGACATCGTCATCCCAACCTTCGGCAAGCCGCACATTCGCTACTTCCGCAACCTGGGGAATTTGAAGTTCGCCGACGTGACCAAGGGCTCGGGTCTGGAAGACTTCGAGGGCGATGGCACCGGCGCCGCCGTCGCCGACTTCGATCGTGATGGTAAGCTGGACCTGTATCTCACCTCGCTGCGCAAAGGGGCCAGCCGGCTGTTTCGCGGTAATGGCGACGGCACCTTTACCGACGTCAGCGCCAGGGCCGGCGTCCTTGTAAAAGAACCGGCCCGCTCCTGCGCCTGGTCCGACGTGGACGGCGACGGCTGGCCCGACCTGTTCGTGACCAGTCCCAAGGGCGACAACAAGCTGTTCCGCAACAACCGCGACGGCACGTTCACCGACATCACCGCCGCCGCCGGTGTCGCCCTACCCGGCCGGCATTGTCTCGGCTGCGCCTTCGGCGATATCGACGGCGACGGCCTGGACGATCTGTTCGTTACCTGCTACCAGTCGCAGGCCAGTGTGCTGTTCAAGAATCTTGGAAAGGGAAAGTTCAAGGACATAACCGCGGCGGCCGGCCTGACACGGAAAGCATCTTCCGTGGGCTGCGTGTTTGCCGACGTCTTCAATCGCGGCCGGCTTGATCTTTTCGTGACGACCGATTCCTGGCTGTCCGGCGCCAACTACACCGAAGACCAACTCAAGAAGCAGGGCCATACGGTGGAACCGAATATCTTGTATCAAGGTGACGGCAAAGGCAAATTCACCTCCTTCGCGGCCGCCACCCTGGTTCACAAAACCCTGTCGCACGACGCCATCCTGGAAGACCTCGACCACGACGGCCGGGTGGACCTGTACGTCGGCGTCGATGCCGAGAGCGGCAACCGTTGGGCCACCAGCAAGGGGGGCAATCCGCTGTGGGGCCGGCCCGACGGCAAGACCTGGCGGGAAGCCGGCAAGGCCTGGGGCATCGCCCACCAGGCCAACTGCGTGTGCGTGCCGGCCGCTGACTTCGACAACGACGGCGACCTCGATCTCTTGCTTGTCAATTTCTATTCCAACGTCGTCCTCTTCCGCAACGACACCAATGCCAAGAGCTGGCTGCGCGTCAAGGCCGCCGGCACGAAGTCGAGCCGCGACGGCATCGGCGCCCAGGTGCGCGTCTATGACGGACAAAAGCTGGTCGGCTTTCGCCACATCCAATCGGGCGCGGGCTATTGCCGCTGTTCGCCGCTGGAAGCGCATTTCGGACTGGGTAAAACCCCGGCGGAGAATTACCGGGTGGAAGTTTTTTTTCCGGCGACCAAGGCGCGAGTGGTGCGCGAGGGGATAAAACCAGGGCAGCGTTTGCTCATGGAAGAGCCGGCCAAATAGGTTGTTCCGTTGTTGTCGGCGCCGTTGTACACGTTTAACCTGAAACATTACAAGATGATCCCTGAGTAACCTACCAACCTTACCAGAGAACCTGAGTTATGCATTCCTTTAACTTACATCTCACCCGCCGCAGTTTCCTGTCGCAGACCGGCGTCAGCCTCGGCTCGGTCGCCCTGGCGACCCTGCTCAATCCGGATCTGCTCAAGGGCGACGAGCCGGCCGGAAATCGCCGGGTCACCATTCCCCCCTGGCGCGGCGTGGTGCAACCCTTGCACCATGCGGCCAAGGTCAAGCACGTCATCTGGCTGACCATGGCCGGGGGGCCGTCGCACCTGGAGACGTTTGATTACAAGCCGGAGCTGGAGCGGCGCAACGGCCAGCCGATGCCCGAGACCCTGACGCGCGGCCAGCCCATCGCCCAGCTGCAAGGGCAGCGGCTGGTGTGCTTCGCGCCGCAGCACCCGTTCAAGAAGTTCGGCCGTTCCGGCCAGGTTATCTGCGAAATCTTTCCGCACATCGGCGCGGTCGCCGACGACATCTGCATCCTCCGCTCGCTGACGACCGAGGCCATCAACCACGACCCGGCCCAGACGCTGCAAAACACCGGCACCACCATCTCGGGCCGGCCGTCCATGGGCTCGTGGCTGCTCTACGGCCTGGGCGCCGAAACCGAAGATTTGCCCGGCTTCGTCGTCCTGACGTCGCTGGGCCGGTTCGGCCAGGGCCAGCCCATCGCCACGCGGCAATGGCACAGCGGCTTTCTGCCCAGCCGTTTCCAGGGCGTCGAGTTCCGCTCGAGCGGCGACCCGGTGCTGTACGTGAACAGTCCCGGCGGCGTCGATGCCGGCCGACAGCGCGACATCGTCGAGGCCGTCCAGGAGCTGAATCGCCTACGCCAGAGCACCGTCGATGATCCGGAGATCGCCACGCGCATCGCCCAGTACGAGATGGCCTTCCGCATGCAGATGTCGATTCCGCGGCTATTGGATTTCAGCGACGAGCCGCGGCAGGTGCTGGACATGTACGGCACGCGCGGCCGGGACGGCACCTTCGCCGCCAACTGCCTGTTGGCCCGGCGAATGGCCGAGCGCGGCGTCCGCTTCATCCAGCTCTACCACCGCGGCTGGGACCACCACGGCGGCATCAAGGCCAACATCGCCGGCACCGCCCGCGAAGTCGATCAGCCCACCGCCGCCCTGATCAAGGACCTCAAGCAGCGCGGCCTGCTCGACGACACGCTGATTCTCTGGGGCGGCGAGTTTGGCCGCACCCCCATGGCCCAGGGCAACGGTCGCGACCACCATATCAAGGGCTTCTCCATGTTCCTGTGCGGCGGCGGCGTCAAGGGCGGCTTCAGCTACGGCCAGACCGACGAGTTCGGTTACAACGCCGTCGAGAACGTCATCCCCGTGTGGGACTTGCAGGCCACCATTTTGCACCTCCTGGGCATCGACCACCGCCGCTTGAACGTTCGCTTCCAGGGGCGCGACATGCGCCTGACAGACGTGCACGGCGAGGTTGTGCGGGAGATATTGGAGTGAAAAATGAGAACAAAGATCGCTCCTTCGGCCGAACGCCGTTCCAAGCTGGGTGAGCCTTCGTGGGAAATCGCTTACCTTTTCCCACGTCAGGGGCAATGGACGGAAACCGAGTACCTTTCTTTGAAAACCAAATGTTTGGTTGAATTTTCGAAAGGGATTATCGAGGTTCTTCCCCTGCCCACGTTTTTGCATCAGGTCATCGCGCGCTTCTTGTATCTTGCGCTGGATTCTTTGGTGACAGCCCGATCCCTGGGCAAGGCACTTTTTGCCCCCTTGCCAGTCCGTTTATGGAGCGCGAAATATCGGGAACCGGATATCATTTTCCTGAAACCGCATCGTTACCAGGGAAAAGTGGATTATCCCAAGGGCGCGGATCTGGTAATGGAAGTTGTGAGTGAAGGAGAGGAGAGTCGCCGCCGGGACATGGAGATTAAACCTCAGGAGTATGCCGCCGCCGGAATCCTGGAATATTGGATCGTTGACCCAGAGCGCTGGCAAATCACGGTCATGAAATTGGTGCGGAAACGCTACAAGGTCCACGGGGTGTTCGGCGCGGGCACATCGGCCACTTCGGTCTTATTGCCAGGGTTTGCCGTTAACGTGAATGAGGTTTTTCAACAGTGAGTTCCCATAGCGCCCAGCAGTTCAGGGAAAAAAAAATGGGGGGGGGAAAGGGAAGGAAACATGGCTCCGCGGGAAGAACGTGTTTGCATGACTAGGCAAGGTGGGGAGCTTGATTACCACTCCATTAAACTACCAAGTTGGTAAAAGGGACCTTGGGATAGTGGTCCACGTCCTTGCCTTGACCCAAAGGGAATTTTTCATGTACTGTGGCTCCCTCAAAGATCCATGGAAGGAGGAAAATTCCCATGGCGCGAATCTGTTTCTTGTGGCTGACCACCCTGGCCCTTGTCTTGGCCAATGCGATCTCTGAATGCCGCGCGGACAGTGCAAAAAAGCCCCGCACAACAACTTCAGAGGAGGCGTACAACTGTGGCACGGTGGCGGCTCCCTCTGCGGTGTGTAAAGTTTACTCCCTGGCGGACCTGGGAAACGATCCGAACCTGGGCCCGTGGCTTGTCAAAACGATTCCCGAGTTTTTTCAGCATGGCACGTGGTCCCAGCCAGGTGACTTGCCGAGTCCTTCCTATATGCCGGAAAAGGGATTCGTCACCTATTATGCCCCGGCGAAAATCCTGGTGGTGAAACACACCCCGGCGGTTCATAAAGAGGTGGAGGCATTTCTGAAATCCATCAAAAAGGCGACGCCACGGCCGGCCGAAGCCAAAGACACCGCGGTGGTTCCCTCCGACTATAGGCTGACGCAGGCGCCCATGCCCCCTATCCCGCCACCGCCCCCTCCGTTAGCCAAGGAATCTCCCGAACCGCCCACACCACCCAAGCATCTGTTTCATATCATCGTGGAAGGGTTGGAGATAAAAAACCAATTGAAGCTGAAGAATTTCACCATTCGTTATGAAGGTGAAGGGATTATCGATGCGACGGTGGCCAAGCTTATCCGCTCGCTCAACAAGCAAAAGGCGGCCAGCGGGGAAGATGGAATTTCACTGCAGACCTTGGCCGATGGCATCTTTCCCCTACTACCCATACCCCAACAGACTTACCACCCGGAAAAGGGGTTGACGCTGCCGAGCCCCCATTATCTGCGGCATCCACCGCAATATTTTCCCTCGGAACCGACCGGTCCGACGGAACCCGCCGACGCGACAGACTCTCATGAAAATTCGCTTCCGCGAAAGACCGCTGGCGTTCCTTCAAAAACGGCGACTCCCCCGGCTAGTCCTACGGACCCCTCTCAGGTTCTGCCGAAGCTGACCTCTGGTCCCGGCGGGTTTCCGCCAATTCCCGCGCAACCTGCCCCTGCTGCCAAGCCCTCCCCTGTGCGCATCTGGCTGGTGCCAGGCCTGGGGGTCGTCCCCGTGCCGATAACCTTGGCGCCGAGCGGTGTCCGACAGGTATCACCTGCGTCACAGGATTACATTTTGGGGCCGATCCCGCCCGGCTCTCGCCCGATCTGCGAGGACCCGCCGGACCGGCAGACTATCCTGCGGGCCTTGCCGGGGCCGACGCAGGGCATTCCCTACATCTACGAAGAATTCCGCGACGACCTCGAAATCATCCTCGAAAAGCAGGTCGACGTCATCGACCCGCCGCGGTTTTATCCCCTCATCGGCCCGGCCCAGCTCCATCACTGCCACTGGAAATGCACCGTGTATTTCACCGAGGCCGTCGAATCAAGCTATCCGTTCCCATTTTTGTGCAAGCGGCGGCGAGTGGAAGTAGTATACATCGACAAGGACCACCTGCACCTGTGCCCGGCGATAAAATGAAATGCCTTATGGAGTCTCCGGCGGAAATTAGCGTTTCTAAGGCGAGCGTCGAGGCGTAAGCCCGACGTGGAATATCCAACACGTTGGGCTGACGCCTCGACGCTCGCCAAGGCCGGCTCGGCCGGCTCACTCTCCCTTGAAACTTGGCTCCATCCCCTTTATAGTGAGAGCGCATTTCAACCGAGGCAATCTGCGCCGTTGGGGAAATTGGAGGAAATACGGATGTCGGCTTTTCTTTGGCGGCGTCTGTTGGCGGTTGGGCTGGTCGCGGGTCTGGCGGTTGCCGGCCTGGCCCAGCAAAGCCTCACCGAGCGCGACGTGAAAAACCAGCCCGGCACCCAGGACCGGGGTGGCATCTGGGCCCTCGATTTCCGCTTCAAGGACCCGCGCATCATCAAGGTCCACGTCCCCGGCAAGGGCACGCGCATTTACTACTACCTGTGGTACCAGGTGGTCAACTACACCAAGGAGCCGCGGCGGTTCGTGCCGCGCTTCGAGCTGGTGACCCTGGATTATCCCGCCAACTATCTCGACAAGATCGAACCGACCGTGCAGGAAGCGATCAAGAAAGTGGAAGATCCGCAAAAATACCAGGACATCAAGAACTCGGTGGAAATCAGCGCCGAGGCGATCCCGAAATCCCTCCCGCCGGACGAGGCCTTTCCCCGCATGGTCACCGGCGTGGCCATCTGGGAAGCGACCCTGGCCAACCCGGCCAAGCGCGATGCGAACGTCAAAGACATCAGCGACGCCACCAGCTTCAGCATTTTCGTCAGCGGTTTGTCGAACGGCCACGTCATTGTCGATCCCCTGGCGCCCGGCCTGGCGCCGATCACCCGGCACAAGACGCTGCAGCTCAACTTCAAGCGGCAGAGCGAACGGTTCACCCTCGATTCGCGGGACATTCAGTTCGTGCCGCCGGCGGAATGGATCTACCGCGCCGGCCCCCGCCGCGACGTCCTCAAGGACGACAAGAAAGGACCGGAGATCAAGAAGCTATAAACCAGAGATGCTATTCAAGTATTCAAGCCACCTTGATTCGTAACGTTTCACAAGTTTCCTGGTAGCTTTGTTCCAGGTCAACGGGAACAGCCAGGTCCACGTCGAGCCAGAGAGGCAATGTCGGCAAAGTCTGCCCGACCTGCAGTGGCAGCGGCCAAGATTCCAGGCAAACCTGATCCGGGCCGGGGGCAATGCGATAGGCCGCGGCGTAAAGTTGATCCGGCGCGCTCAACTCGACAACCACCTCTGGGCCCAGGAGTTTGATTAACGCCGCATGGAAATTGCCCGTCCGCTGCGTCACCACATCCACCATTAACAGAGAAACGCCTTCTTGAAGATAAGTGGCGCATTTCCTCACGAAGGCCTCGCGATGGCCGGGCCGATCCTTGTTGGCGGGACTGACCAGCTCGATAGCCCCCACCAAACGCAAACCCCCTTCTTCCCGATAAATCTGAACGCCATAATGTTCAAGACCGGCGAAATCCACCGGAAAAACCAATAGCGGCTTGGGAGGCGCGTAAACCATAGTGGAAACAGCTCCGTTATCGGAAAGGTCATCGGCTTTCCCGCCCTCCCAGGTCCCAACATCCGTTTCCAGTTGAATGCCGAAACTGACCTGGGGTTCCGCATAATATCCCCCGGGAAGCACTTTGCTCAATTGGCTGACGATGGCGCTGGCCCAGAAACTATGAAATCCTTTCCAACGGCGTTCCTGATTCAAGGAGCCATGAAAATGATCGAGTAGCGGCATGAATTAAACTCCACATCATAACGAGGATTACTTCAACTGGGGGAAGGCCCTCCCGCTCAAAGGAGGGTAGGACCAACTATTGCTTGGCCCGCACCTCGCATGTCGCCGACTGGCCGATGTTCTCCTCCACCTCCACCCGCAGCACCGGCGGCTCATAGCGGTGCTGCTGGCGCAAATCGTCCAGCAGCCGGCCGGCGATGTAGCGGGCCAGCAGCTCCGCCGTGGTGTTCTCGATCGGCAGCAGCACGCAGTCGTCGCGCGGAAAGACCCACTCGCGGTCGCGGTAGCGGACGCGGACGCTGGCCGGCTTTTCCTCCAGCCGGATCAGCGGGTTGCGCGTCGGCAGCAGCATGCGGTGGTCGAGCTCGTCGGTGATGGCCTTGGTGCGGCGCTTGCGGGCGATGAAATCGAAGACGTAGTGGTTGTCGTCCAGGTCGCCCTCGATCTCGACGGTGGCGCGGTAATTGTGGCCGTGCAGCCGTTCGCACTTGTCGCCCTCGTAGCTGATGAAGTGGCCGGAGCAGAAGACCAGGTGGTCCTTGGTGACGCGCACTTTAAAGTGTTGGGGCATGGTGTTGATCCCGCGACCAGGGGACGGCAGAGGGTACGGTTATGATACCCTGGCGCAGGGCGGCGAACAAGGACGCGGTAACCAGGTCGGCGGTGGTTCCCGGATTGCGGGCGTGGCCGTCGCCGCGAAGCCAGGCATCCAGATCGGCGACGGCCTTCCGGCCGGCTTCGGTACGGGGCCAGCCGGCATCCAGGACCTGGCGGGCCCGGCGCCTGGCCTGGGTGGCTTCTTGCGGCCCGCGCTTCCGCGCGATCAGACTGTCCGGATGCCGGGCCAGCAGCTCCAGGTGGGTTCCGATGATGGCGTCTTCCAGGAACTCGAACGATTGCAGTCCTTTAACCAGAGCCGGCAACCCTTCCGCGAAAACTTCGTGAAAGTGATTGGCGTATTGCCGGGCGATCAGGTCGCGATCCGCGGCCAGGGCCATGATTTCCCGCAAGGGCCGGGTCGGTGGTTCCTGAACATCCTGGTCCGCCACGCGTCCCAAACCGCCGGGATTGGCCAGGCGAATGGCCTCATAAACGGCGCGCGCATCGGCCCGGTCCAGCCGCTCCAGAATGCGGGCCAACCCGGAGCGCAAATCATGTTCCACCGCCGGAACCGCCGCCAGGGGCGCCAAGAGGAGTAACTGGCCGAGGTTGGTATTGGTCTGGACCACGCGGCGCGTGGCCTTCACCCCTTCGAGGACGGTTTCGCCGACGGTCCGCATCACCGCCTGGTCCAGGACCGGGCCGATAGCCGCGGCACTGGCCACCAAATCCTGATAGGTAAGATCGGCAAAACTCCGCTGGGGGTGCACGTTCCCCGGCTTGCGGGCCGTCGCTTCCCACCAGCAAGCGAGCCGCGCCAACTGCCCAACAGAATACGCCGAGGGATTTAAAATTGGTCCACCCCTTTCTCTTACTCCTACTCTTACTCATACTCAGTAGTTCAAATTTGGCCGGAGAGGAAGAACGGCCAAGTTCTCCGAAGGAGTTGAAGAATCTAGCCCAGGGTTGCCGCGCAGCGGCTACCCTGGGTCGTTAAAGCCCTTGGCATCCTTACCCTGAAAGGGTTGAAGAAGCCCTGCGGCAAGCGGTTTCTTCAACGCTTTCAGCGTTGGCTACTCCTACTCCTGTTCCTGCTACACATTGACGCCAATCAGAAGAGTAAGAGTAGGAGTAGGAAAAGGAACCGATCCTACGATACCAGGCTGAAGAAAAGCTCCTCCAAATCTTCCTGGCGGTACTGGGCGCGCAGCTCGGCCAAAGTGCCGCAGGCGCGGATGGTGCCCTTGGCGACGATGGCCACGCGGTCGCACAGTTTTTCCACCTCGCGCATGATGTGCGTGGAAAACAGGATGCACTTGCCCAGTTCGCGCAGGCGGGCGATGTTGTCGAGCACCGAGCGGGCGACCAGCACGTCCAGGCCGGCGGTCGGCTCGTCGAAGATCAACACCGGCGGATCATGAACGATGGCCCGGGCGATGGACACTTTCTGGCGCATGCCGGTGCTCATCTTGGCCCCCAGAACGTCGCGGAAATCGTTCATCTGCAGGGTGGCGAAAACGAAGGTCATGCGCTCCTGGAGATGCTCTCCTTCAAGGCCGTATAGCCGGCCGAAAAACTCGACCAGCTCCCAGGCGGACATGCGGTCGTAGATGGCGGTGCTGGCCGACAGAAAGCCGATGTTTTGACGGACCTGGTGTGGCTGGCTGGCGACGTCGTAACCGGCGACGGTGGCGGCGCCGCCTGTGGGGCGCAGCACGGTGCACAAGATGCGCATGGTGGTGGTCTTGCCGGCCCCGTTGGGGCCCAACAGGCCGAAGATTTCACCAGGCCGCACCTCGAAGCTAATGCCATCCACCGCCCGCACCTGGCCGCGGCGAAGGTCGCGAAATTCCTTGGTCAGCTTGTGCACGTGAATCATGTTAAGGCCCTCCGGTGACGTCTTGTTTGGGAGGGACCAGACTTTGAATAATGTAATCGGCGTCTTTGAGGACGTTCACCAACTCCATGGGGAAGTTAATTTCTCCTGGATCTTCCTCATATTTCGCCAATTCCTGAGGGAGTCAAGGTATTCGCCAATTTTCCATCTGCGCTTGGATTTGGAAAAAGCCTTCAGGGCACCGTGATCCTGGGATTTTTCTTCAGGCTTGGTTTTGCCTTTAAATCCCAACCAAGTGGAGGCATATTTATGGGCATATCCGTAGGCGGCATAGTAAGCTCTGCCAATGGCACAGCGATAGGCCGCTTCCTGAGGCAAGTTAGCCTTGGCTTGCAACTGTGCCTGAAGAAAACGGGCTAGTTCCAGAAATTCTTTCCAATCAAATGCCATGTTGGGAATTGCCCACCCGGAAATCGGTGGTTAACAGAAACCAGCCGGAGGATTCGGTAAGCTCCTCTTCAAAACCGGAAGTGATCTGGTGGATTCGTTCCATGGTCCCTTGGTCATACGAAGGGAGCCGGACGTAAAGGGCCAGATAATGATCGTCGATTTCCGGGTCGCGGTAGACGACGAGGGTCAATTCGGCCCGGTTGCCAAATTCATTTCGAGTCTTTCGGCAAATAGCCGGCAAGATAGCCGCTAGTTTTTTATGTTTTTTCAAATAGGACTGAACATCCTTGGGATCAGGAACCAAAACGCCCCGCGGAATGGCAAACGGTGGGCCGCTTTTTTTTACCATCGGCTGGTTCATGGCAACTCCCCGAAAAGTCTTTTGTGCGCTGTTACCGGCCCTACATCCACCACGGACTCCAAGGTTTAGAATATACTCAAAAATTGGTTGGACGGACCAGGGGAAAAGGTTTTTCGGTGGGCCGAAGTTTCGAGCCGGCGCCTTCCCAAAGCGTCAACTAACTTCCTCTAGCTTTCTTGCCGCGTTTTGCCATAATGAGGGCAACCAATCGGCTGCAGAGTTTTTTGCACGGACGTCATATTCCAGTCGCCCCAAGAGGAGTTGTCGTTGACGCGGCCAACCCCTTCGCCGGCGGAAACCTGGTCTTTAGAACGCCTTTTCACCCCGGCGGACATGGATGCTTTTCTGGAGCGGCTGGGGGCCCTCCTGAGCGTTGCCGGCTTTTCCGAACGCGATCTGTTCAGTGTCCGCCTGTCTCTGGAAGAGGCCATCATCAATTCCATCAAGCACGGCCATCGCGGCGATCCCAGCAAGGCGGTGTCGGTGAGGTATTGTGTCACCGAGCAGCAACTCCTCGTCGAGATCGAGGACCAGGGCCCGGGCTTCAATCCGGACCAGGTTCCCGACCCGCGGACCCCGGAAAACCTGGAACGCCCCTTTGGCCGCGGCGTCTTCCTCATGCGCCATTACATGACCTGGGTGCGCTTCAACGACCAGGGCAATTGCGTGACCTTGTGCAAAAGCCGCACCGGCTGATGGCGTTCGAAGGGTCCACGCTGTCGGGCAATTTTTGGAGTGCGGCGTTCATCGCCGCTTTGGATCGAGGCGTACACTTCTTGGCCCTGCCGATCAAAGCGGCGACGCACGCCGCACTTCAAATTGCACTTCACCACTTTGAAGGGCCTATAACCCGAGCGGCCGCGGACCAATTGAGCTTGCCCGCCGATGTGGAAAGCGGTAAATGGCCGCCGTTGCCGTCGCCGGAATGCGTCGAAGGATTTCGGCAACCAACCCACATAGGTTCCGGAAGCGGCCGTCCGGATCAGCCGGGCGACTACGCTGTTCCTGTCATTTACCCCGTCTACCCCTCGCACATGGAGGAAAGGATTCCCATGCGACGTTATTTCGCGGTTTTGCTGGCCGGCCTGGTTTGCGCGGCTTCCGCCCGCGCCCAGGGCCTCTTGATTCCAACGTCCACCGAGGTCGCGCCCCTGGCCATGTCCAGCCATGAGGTCAAGGTCGCCCTCGAGGATCAGGTTGCCGTCACCCACGTCACCCAGACCTTCAAGAATCACACCGATCGGCCGCTGGAGGCCACCTATGTGTTCCCCGTGCCCAAGGGCGCCAGCGTCAAGAAGTTCACCATGTGGGTCGATGGCAAGGAAGTGCCGGGCGAATTGGTCGAGGCGAACAAGGCCCGGCAGATTTACACCGATATCGTCCGCCGCACCCAGGATCCCGGCCTGTTGGAATACCTCGGCAACAACCTCTTGCGGGTTCGGGTCTTTCCCGTGCCGGCCCGGGGCGAGCAGAAGCTGGCGGTCAGCTATACTTCCGTCGCGGTCTGTGACGCCGGGCTGGTCGAGTACGTCTATCCGCTCAAGGCCGACGGCAAGACGGCCCGCACCCTGGAAAAGTTCGGTTTCCACGCCACGATCAAGGCCCAGCATCCCATCCAGAGCATCTACAGCCCCACCCATGCCGTCAAGGTGCAGCGGCCCAGCGACCGCGAGGCTGTCGTTAACTTCGACAGTAAACACGAAACCCTCGACAAGGACTTGCAGCTTTATTACACCACGGCGGCCAAGGACATCGGCCTGACCGCCCTGTTTCACCGGCCCCGGCAGGGAGGAATCCCGGACGGTGGCACCGTGCTGATCGGTGGCCTTCGCGAAAGAGACGCGGATGAGGGCCATTTCATGCTGCTGATCTCGCCGCGGGCCGAATTGTCGCGCACCCAGCAGGTGCCGCGCGACATGGTTTTCGTTCTGGACACCTCGGGCAGCATGGCGGGCAAACGCATCGTGCAGGCCAAGGCCGCCCTGAAGTATTGTCTGCGTAATTTGAACAAACACGACCGCTTCGGCCTGATTCATTTCGCCACGGAAGTGAGAAAGTATGGGGCGAACCTGTTGCCCGCCACGGCCGAGCACATGGACAAGGCCGCGAACTGGGTGGACGGCCTGGAAGCGGTCGGCAGCACCAACATCGACGAAGCCCTGGCCACGGCATTGGTCATGCGCGCGGATAAGAACAGCCGCAACTTCACCGTCGTCTTCTTCACCGACGGCCAGCCGACCATCGGCGAGTGCAATCCCGAAAAGATCGTCAAGAACGTGGCCGCGAAAAACACCGCCGACACGCGCATCTTCACCTTCGGCGTCGGCGACGACGTCAACGCCGTCCTGCTCGACCAGCTCGCCGACAAGACACGCTCGGTGTCCACCTACGTCCGCGAGACCGAGGACATCGAGGCCAAGGTCAGCGGCCTGTACGGCAAGATCAGCCATCCGGTCCTGACGAACCTGAAGCTGAAGGTGGGCGCGAACGTGACTTTGAAAGAAGTGTATCCGCCGCAGTTGCCCGACCTGTTCCACGGCAGCCAGCTCGTCGTCCTGGGCCGCTACCACGGCAAGGGCCACGCCGCCGTCAAGCTGACGGGCAACATCGGCGCCGAGCAAAAGGAGTTCGTCTACGAGGTCGATTTCCCCGCCCGCACGAAAACGGAAAAGGCGTTTGTCGAGGACCTGTGGGCGCGGCGCAAGGTCGGCTACCTGCTCGACCAGATTCGCA
>CAZFGM010000042.1:0-19599 GCA_964518515.1 uncultured Alcaligenaceae bacterium
GCACGCTCCGCGTGCCTCGGCATCAGGCGAGCGGCCGGTGTTAACACACCGGTTAACACCGGCCGCTCGCCCTTTATATAGGTGTGCCATGAGTGAAAATTTTTCTGCTGCCATGACGCCCGCGCCCAGCGAGGACCCGCGCGTGACCGAGGCCCTGGAAGAATACCTCGCCACCCTCGAAGGCGGCCGGCTTCCCGACCGCCGGCACATCCAGGAACGGTACCCCGACCTTGCCAACGCGCTGGGGGACTACCTGGACAGTCTGGATTTTCTGCATCGAACGGCGGCCAACATACACGCCAGCTCGTGCGATCCCCTGGCGGATCTCGGCGGTGTGCCTTCCCGCGGGCCTTCCTTGGAAGACTACCAGATCATCCGCGAAGTCGGCCGTGGAGGCATGGGCATCGTCTACGAAGCCGTGCAGCGCTCGCTGCAGCGGCGCGTGGCGCTCAAGGTGCTGTCGCTGGGGGCCGCCCTGGACCCGCGCCATTTGCAGCGCTTCCAGAACGAGGCCCAAGCCGCCGCCCAAATCCAGCACCCCAACATCGTGCCGGTCTTCGCCGTTGGCTGCGAGAAAGGCGTGCATTTCTACGCCATGCGCTTCATCGAAGGCAAGACGCTGAGCGCTTTCATCCAGGAATTGCGCGACGGCGCGGCGGACACGATTCCGGCCACCACCTGGGAATCAACCAGCGCGGAATCCCCGGAGGCGTCCACGAACTCTTTGCACGCACATCTCACGGGCGAACGGCCCCCCGTTCGGCGCTGGTCTCCCGACCCCGCCGCTTCTCCGACCGAAGGTCTCAAGGGGGTGGAGACATTCGGTCAAGCCTCCGGCGGGGTCGGGAGACCAGCGCCGAGCGCGGGGACCACCGATCACGGGCCCCTGGCCGCTAATCCGACGCCGCGGGTTCGCGACGCGGCCTTTTTCCGGCAGGCGGCGCGGATCGGCATGCAGGCGGCCCAGGCCCTGGAACACGCGCATCATCTGGGGATCATTCATCGCGACATCAAGCCGAGCAACTTGCTGCTGGACAACCAGGGACAGGTCTGGGTCACGGACTTCGGTCTGGCACGCTGGTCGGCCGACCCCGCCCTGACGACGACGGGCGACCTGCTGGGCACTTTGCGCTACATGAGCCCCGAGCAGGCCTCCGCGCGGCGCGGCCTGGTGGATCATCGCACCGACGTGTACTCGCTGGGGGCCACGCTGTACGAGCTGGTGACGCTCCAGCCGGTCTGCCGCGGCGACGATCGCCGGGAGCTGCTGCAGCAGATTCTCCACGAGGAGCCGGCGCCGCCGCGGCGCTGGTGCCCGAACATTCCTCGGGACCTGGAAACGATCCTGCTCAAGGCCCTGAGCAAAGAGATCGCCGAACGCTATGCCACGGCGCAAGAGCTGGCCGACGATCTGCGCCGCTTTCTCGAGGGCCAACCGGTGCTGGCCCGCCGGCCGGGGTTGTGGGAACGGGCCGGCAAATGGGCGCGGCGGCACCGCGCCCTGGTCCTTGGCGCCGCCGTGCTCCTAGTGGTGAGCGTCCTGGCATTGACCGCCGGCATCATCGTCACCGGCCAGGAGCGGGCCAAGGCCCAAGCCGCCTACGCTGACGAAGCCCGCGCACGCCACGCCGCAGGCGCGGCACAGCAGAAGGAGGCCCAGGCGCGGGCACGCGCGGAGCAGAACTTCCACGAGGCCCGCCGGCTGTTGGATCACATCGCCCAGTTTGCCGCCGTGGACATGGCGGCCGAGTCGGACGTGGCCAAGGCTCGCCACCAGCTGTTGCAGGCCGCGCTCTCGTACTACAAGGACTTCATCGACCAGCAACGCGACAACGAACTGACGCGCGAAGAGCTGCGGCAGGGCCATAAACGCGTCGCCAGTATCCTCGATGCCCGGATCGCCTTGGCCATGGGCGAGGGAGCATCCCCGCTACCGCTCGTCCTCAAGGCCGCTAAGGCCCGGGTGGATGGGCAGTTGACGCGGGCGGACGCGGGAGGGAACCGTCTGCCCGCCCAGGTCTACGCGCTCAAAATGGTCAAAGGCAAAACCTATCAGATCGACATAGCACAGGGCACCGATCGGCGCGTGAACCCATTCCTTCTGTTGGACACCAACGTCGGCTTGGTTTTCAACGAGGGGGGCGGCGACCTCAACCCCCGGATTGTATTCTCTTGCCCGCGTGACGGCGACTATCGCATTATCGCCACCGCCATGTCCTGGGGCGATTCCGCCAAAGAGCACCGGACGGGCAGCTACACGTTGACCGTCCAGGAAGTGCCGCCGCTGGTACTCAAGGACGGTACAGCCCGCGTCGATGGGCATTTGACGCTGACCGAGGCGAAAAAGAAGCAGGCCAACGTCTACCCCCTCAAGATGGTCAAAGGTAAAACCTACCAGATCGACATGGTACGCAAGCAGGGGCCTGCCAGCGATCAGGGCCTGGACCCTCTGCTGCGCCTGCAGGACGCCAACGGCAAACAGCTTGCGACCAACGACGACTGGAGGGTTGCGGTGCTGGGCCAAGACGTTGGGCGAGCCGGCCAAGGGGCCGGGGCCCTCGATGCCCGGATTGTGTTCTCTTGCCCGCACGATGGCGACTTTCGCATTATCGCCACGGCGGCAGGAGGGCCCGGGTCTTGGGCAGGAGGCTACACGTTGACCGTGAAGGAAATCAACCCTGTCCCTATCTCTGTAGGCGCCGGTCTGGAATTCACGCAGACCATGCACAACGGCGCCAGCAGCGCCTGTTTCGTCCAATTCGAGAGGGGGAAAATCTACCAGATCGACATGATCAGCGCGGCTGGGGCAGCTCTCAATCCGTTTCTCTATCTCCAGGACCACCAGGGGAAGGAACTGGCCAGGGACGGCAACAGCGGCAGCCGGGGAAACGCGCGGATTGTGTACGAGGCGAAGTCCGCTGGGAGCTTTCGGATCATTGCCGCCTCCAGGGCAGGCGCGGGTCAGGGCCAATACTCCTTGATCGTCCGCCAAAAGGATTGACTGAAGGGCACCGAGTACGTGTTACCCTTCACCCGCATCGTGGTCTCCGGACCCCGCGCGCACCCGCAACCGCTCCGCACTCTCCAGACGCCGGACCCAACTGGCTCACTTCTCCCAGGAACTTCGCCCGCCGACCCGCGTTCCGTTGCTCCTTCACCCCACGCAAAAAATCACAGAAGCTATTCCTGAACGGCATCCTCGGACTGTTCACAGCGAAACAAAAATCACGTTGGCGAGAACTTGCCGGAGAACCCTTCCGGGGCGTTCTCCCCCCCGGGCAACCTGCTCATGTCCATTGGAGGCCTGACCATCAACTTTACCCCCGGTAACGCCGCGCGGAATTAGGCGATGGGCAGGACGTGGGTTACCGTTGGATGGATTCTGAAGCGAGCCGAGCTCCGAAAGGAGCGGATTCCGCCGGCCGCAACCCGGCCGCTTACGCGGCTCGGCTCGCCGAAACATGTCGCTGGTCCTTGCCACCGTAAAACCGGCACATTCCCTATCTTCGGACCGTCGTATTGTGCCACACAGGCAGGATGATGAAAGGGGGTATTCTAAGCATGTATTCTCGTTGCCAGGAGGTATAATAAGGCGAACGGCAGGAATTAGCCAATCAGTGGGACAGGCGTCTCGCCTGTCCAGAACCGGCGAGGCGCCGGTTCCACCGGGTAAGTTATTTCCTGCCGCTCGCCTAAAGAATTGCGGGAACGTCTCAGTCGTGGCGATATGGCCGCGTCCCTCAAGCGATCAGCGGCCACAGGCTTTCGGATTAAGGAGCGCGCGAATGATCCGAATGCTTACGATTTGCCTGTTGTTGACCCTTGCGTGGGTCGGGTTTGTATTGGCGAACCCCTTTTCCCCCTCTGAAGGTGGGGCCTGGGGAGCTGGGGGACAGCCGGCGCAGCCCAAGACGGGGGGCATGGAGGGCGGCAAAGGCGAGCCGCCGAAGAAAACCCCGCTCGACAAGATGCAGCTTCCTCCCGGATCCATTTTCGTCATTCTGGAAGACATCAAGGAAGCGCTGGGGTATCCCAAGCTCTTCTGGCTAACGCCGGAAGAGTACCAAAAACTCCAGAACCACATCGCCGCCCTGGAGAATCAACTCAAAAGCGAGCGGGAACCGCCCCATGCCCTCAAGCTGGCCGGCAAGGTCGAGGGTGATTATCTCAGTGCCGAGGCGGAAGTCACTTTTTTTACCAAGAAGCCGAATGTCACCGTTGTCTTGGGCTTGCAAGGGGCGCACCTGACCAAGGAGGGCGATCTGGACGGCCAGTTGCCGCACCTGGAGTATGGCGACGAGGGGTTCGTGGTCTTGGTGGGCGAGGCGGGCCGGCACACGCTGCGGCTCAAGTTCGAGGCGCCGGTGGGCCTGCGGCGGTCGGGCACGCCGGGCGGCGGCTCGGAGCGCGGCTTCGACTTGGGCTTGCCCGGGGCGGCGGTCACCACGGTCACTCTCGAATTGCCGAACACCGTCAAGGAGCTGCGCTGGAATGACAGCGTGGAAAAGAAGCGCGAATCCGGGCGCTGGGAATTCGCCCCCTCGGTCAAGGACAAGAAGATCAACGTGGCCTGGAAGGAGCTGGGCGCCCTTCCCGGCGGGTCGCTGTTGACCGCCGACAGCCAGATCCAGGTGACCCTGGATGACAATCAAGTCGTGATCAGTGCCGACCTTTTCCTGGAGGACCTGCGCGGCACGACCACCAAGGAATGGCACCTGCTGTTGCCTGCGCCGGACAAAGCCAAGGTGGAGGCCCTGGGCCCCAGCGGCCTGTTTCAGGAGCTGGTGCTGCCGGAAAAAAAAGGCGGCCCCTACGTGCTCAAGCTCAAGGAACCCACCACCGAGCGTCTGCACCTGCACATCCAGTATAGTTATGTGCGGCCCTTCCCCGGGAAGATGGCGGTGGGCCCGTTCGCGGTCGTGGGCGCCGCGCGGCAGCACGGCAGCATCGTCGTCAAGGCGACGAGCCAGGCCCTGCGCGGCTGGCGGCCGGAGTTTCAGCGCCATGGGGAAACGCACCCGCGGGAAGTGAAAAGTATGCCGGCCGATCCGGTCGTGGCGGCCTTTCAGTATTGGGCCTTGCCCGGCGTGGGCAAAACGCCCCCCTTTGCCAAAGGCCCCAAAGGCATTCCCCTGGAAATAGAACTCAAGGTGGATGAAAGTCAGAGCGAGACGCAGGTCGAGCATTGGATCCACTTGCGCTCGGTGCCGCGAGGGACCCTGATCGAGGCGACGACGAAGATCAAAGGCAAGGGGCTGTCGGGACCAGTCAACCTGCTGAAGGTGCAGTTGCCGCGGTCGCTGGCGGTGTCGCTGACGGAAGCGACGGCCTTGAATCCGGCGGCCTTTCCCGCGGGCCTATCGTGGTGGCCGGTCTGGCGGAGCGGCCAGCTGTTGGACCTGGGACTGTTGTCGGCGGATTTCACCTGCCAGGGCGACGGCAATCCGGAATTGGCGGCACCCGACTTCCAGCGCCGCGCGCAAATCAAGGTGCAGGTGACGAAGGCGCGGGACTTCACGGTCAGTTTACAGGGCAAGTATTTCGTTCCCGGTCCGGCGCAGAAAACCCGGCTGGAATTGCCGCGCCTGCTGGATGATCTCGACCGCAAGGTCAAGGTGCAGGTGTCGGCGGAGGAAAACCTGGAGTTGTTGCCGGAGGGAGGCACCCCGGCCGCGGACAAGCATCTCTGGACCAAGTCGCTGGAGGGCGGCGGCCGCGTTCTCGACCTGGCCTGGCGGCCCTATCGGCCGGAATTTCGTGTCACCACGGAAACGGCTGTCACGTTGCGTGAGTTGCATGGGGAGGTACGCCACGTCCTGCATCTGCCCCTGGACCGCGTGCCGGCGGCCAAGCCCCGCGTGTTGCTGCTGCGTCTGCCCGACAACGTGCAAAAGTTGGAGGCGATTTCCGGCAAGAAATCGATGGTCGTAGAGGGAAATCTGCTGCGCCTGGTGCCGGACGGAAAAGGACCGGTGGTGCTGGAATATAACATCCCCTTGCCCCGGCGCGAGGGTGCCGACGGGCCGTCCACGCGGACGTTCACGGTTCCGCTGATCTGGCCAGCCGCCGCGACGCGCATCGATGCCAAGGTCCGTCTGTGGTGCGAGCCGGGCGTGGTGCCGGCGGTGGCCCAGCCGAGCCGAAACATCTGGCTAAACGGGGGACCGGAGAAAGTAGTAGGACACGACAGTGTTCCGGCCTTGAACGTACAGGCCTCGGGATTGGACCTGCCACTGCATCTGCGTCTTCAAGAACCGCCGCCGTCCAAGCAGATCGACGTCCTTCTGGAGCGCGTATTAATCCAGGCCATCCTCGGTGAGCAAGTCCACAATTACCGAGCCCGTTTCATCATTCGCAAATGCAATACCGAGTATCTCGATCTGGAATTCCCCACTCCGGTCGTGGGAACCGTGGACTATGTCTTTGTGGACAAAACGAAACGGCACCTGAGTCCGCTGGAAAGCAACAGCAATATCTTGCGGGTGAAGGTCGATCCGAAACACCAACAACCGCTGGTCCTGGACGTGGAATATCACCTGTCCGCGGCGGCGTTGGACAGCGAGCCGTTTTGGCAAACCCGGTTGTATCCCCCGGTTTTCCGGGGCGAGGTGTACGTCCCGCGCGTGGGCTGGCAAGTGAGTCTGGCCACGAACTGGACGCCGCTTATGGGCGGAGGGAAAACGGTGCTGGATTTTCATTGGGCTTACCGGCAGGGGCTGCTGAAACCGGAACCGACGGCGATCTGGGAGCAAGAGAAATGGCACTCCGCTTCCGGAAGCTGGGAGTATGACGCCCAAGCCAGCCTGACCTTCTGGCGACCGACCTTGGGCCCCGTGCAGCTGGTGCAGGTTCCCTGGCAAGGTTGGTTTTTGCTCTGTTCCGGCGTTCTTCTGGTGGTGGGCCTGGGCCTGAGTTTTGCCTCCCTGGGCCGGCTCCTTTTCTGGTTGGTGGTGTCGATTCTATTGTTGGGAATATTGGCCGCGCGGTTTCTGTGGCCGTCGGTGGTGCCGCTGGTTGTGTACGGCTGCCAGCCGGGCGCGGTGGTCCTGGTCATTCTGGTGACGGTGCAATGGTTTTTGCAGGAACGCTATCGGCGGCAGTTGGTGTTTTTGCCAGGGTTCGCGCGGGTGAAGGCCGGCTCTTCCCTGATTCGAAGCCAAACCGCCAGTCGCCCGACCGGAACGAGTACGGTGGATGCGCCTCCCGCCGCCAGCACCAGCGGCACCGGGTCCAGCGTGGTCAAGAAAAAATGAGGAGGTGGAGCGTGGAGCGCGGAGCAAGGCGAGGGGCCGGTGTCAACCGGCCGGTTAACACCGGCCGCTCGCCCTGCTCCGCGCTCCACGCAACGAAGGTTGCAGGGGTGTTGTTTTTCGTCGCTTCCTTGGGTTTCGGCCAACCTGGTCCTTTGGAAGATCCGCTGCCGCTCCAGCGCGTACAAATCCCCGTCCAGCGCATTCCGATCGAGTTGGAACGTGCCCGCCAGGGCATTCTGGTGCAGATGCCCCGCGCGGACTTCGAAGCCAAAGTTCAGCAAGCAGCCCAGGCCATGCGCGGCAAAAACCTTCCGCGCCTGGTCAAAGCCAGCTATGCCGCCGAACTGCAGGGCTCGGTTCTCGTCGGCGGCCGGGGTCATTGGACGATAGTCAATCCCGGGGCCGCGCCGGCCATCTTGCCGGTGGCCGATTTCAACCTGGCCCTGAGCGCCCTGAAAAATGACCAGGCGAAACCGGGCGTCCTGGGGGAATTAAATGGCAACCTCGGCCTGTGGGTGGAAAAACCGGGTTCCCAGGAATTCTTCTTGGATTGGTCGTTGCGTGGCCAGTCCGGGCCGCAGGGGTTGCATTTCGCCATGCGGGTCCCCCCCAGCCCGGTGGCGGAACTGGAATTAACGCTACCCCGGGAATTCCAGGTCACCGTCCCGCGCGACGGGGCCATGCTTTCGGCGCCGGGAAAAACCGGCAAGTGGCGCCTGCACTTTTCCGGACGATCCACTGTCGAGTTTGTCGTGCGCCGCCATCCGGGTTCGGGCAGCCTGCCGCCTCTGCTCATCAACCAGGTGCAAGCGCGGCAACAGCTGTTCCCTGAACGCTTGCTGGCCGACTTTGATTTTCACCTGGAAGTGCTGCATCAGGGCATCCAGCAGTTGGAGTTTGACGGCGACCCGGACCTCGAACCTTTCGAAGTGGTGGCTTTGGCCCCGGACGCCGCCCATCGCTTGCTGGACGTGCAGAGCTGGGAATTCCAGGAACCCCCGGCCAAAGATCCCAAGGCGAAGGAAGGGGCCCGCGTGCCCGGCAAGCTGGTGGTGCACTTGCGTGAGCCGTTTCAAGGAGGGCCGGCGGTTTTGCGCGTTCGCTGCCTGGCGCCGGTGCCGGCGGGTGGGCGCTGGACCAGTCCGGGCTTGCGCTTGCAAAACGCCCTGCTGCGGGGGGAAACCCTGAAGTTGAAACTGCCGGCCGACGTCGTGCTCGAAAAATGGGATGCCGGGGCGTTTCGCTTGAGCAATGGCGGCTCGGAAGCAGACGGCGGGCAAACCCTGATTTTGACCACCCATCAGTCGGCCGCGCCGCGGCCACACGGGATCGTCAAAAGCCAAGGCGCCGATTTCCTGGCCCGCCAACGGACCTGGTGGCAAATCGGCGCGTCCCACACGCATTTGACTTCCGAAATCGCCTACGAAATCCAGCGCGGCAAGCTCTTCCAGCTCGCCTGTAAATTGCCCAAGGCGGGCAAATGGGTGGTCGAATCAGTGCAAATGCATCCCAAGGACCTCCTCCGCGGCTGGGTTACCACCGGCTCGATGGTGCTGGTGGACCTGCGCCGGCCCGTGACGGTGCAGGCGGCGGCGAAACTCACGCTTCGTCTGCGCGGCGCCCAGGCGATTGGGCCGCGCGAGGCAACCCTGGATTTTCCCGATCTGGAACCGGAGATCAAGTTGCCGCAGCGCGGCGGCCGGCTCGGAACCCTGGCGATCAGTGTCGATCCCTTGTACCAAGCGGCGGCCGTACCCGCGACGTATTTGTCCAGTCCCCAGAAAGACGGCCCGTGGGGCAGCGACACGCCCCTTTTTTTCTTTGCCTTCCGGGGGCAACCCCCGCCGGTCAAGCTACGGCTGGCCCCGCATCCGCCGCGCTTTCAGGCCAATTGCCGCACCGAGGTCACCCTGGCCGCCAGCGGCGCCGGGGTCAAATACGAGTTGGAACTGGATCGTGTTTCGGGCAACCCGGACCACTTGGACCTGTTTCTCTCCGCCTCCCTGGGTGGCCCCTGGCAATGGAAAGGGGTTGAGGTTCGCGCCGTCGAACGGCGGCCGGTTTTTGAGGCCTTGCCCGCGCTGCTGGCGGAATTGGGTTTCCTTCCCAGCCTGCCGCGCGGACAATACTGGCGTCTCACTTTGGCTCGGCCGATAGGACCGCGCGAGACCTTGATCGGCCAAACCGTGCTGGCTCCCCCCGCCAACGCTCCCTGGGAAATTCCCCTTCTGGAGGTGTTGAATGCCGAGCGCACTGTCGGCGAGGTGCATCTGGTTCCGGTGTCCGCCAAAATCCTGGACCTGAACGCACGGGGCATGCAGGAAATCAAGGCCCCCCCAGTAAATTCAGCCCAGGCGAACCGGGTTTATCGATATGGCCACCAGGACGCGACTTTTCCACGGCTGCACCTGGCAATCCAACCGGTGACCCAGGGGGCCTGGAGCCGGGAACTGTGCGACCACGCCCACCTGACGACCTGCGTCCAGCCCGACCGGCCACTTTTGCACCATTTCCGCTTTCAGGTGTGGAATTGGCAACAACGGGATTTTCCCGTGCTCTTGCCGGCGGGAGCGCAAGTCCTGGCCGCGCGTATCGATGGCCGATGGGTCCGGCAAATCCAGCAGCATCACATCAAGGGCCAGGTCCAGGTCCTGCTGCCGGCCGGCGGCGACGCGGTGCCCCATGGGTGCGAAATCTTTTATCAAACGGACAGCGCCGGTTCCTCCTTTTTCCCCTGGGGACAGGCGGCAGCGCCCTTCCCGCAGCTGCCGTTGGAGGCGGTTTCCGTTCGCCGCACCTGGCGGCTGGCCCCGGGATTGCTCCCGGTAAGCCGGCAGAACCTGCGGTGTTGTGCGGGACAGAATTGCCAAGACCCCAGGGGGAAAGTTGCCCAACTCTGGCATTCCGGGGATGCCCTTTTGACGCCGTTGGGCCTGGCCAGCGACGATTGGTTAATCCCCCAGCGGCAATTGCTGACCGGGGCGGAAACCAAACTGCGGCAAAAGTTACCGGCCGAAGGCGCGGTCGGCAAAATCCTGGAGGAGTTCGTCGGGGACCACCTCAAGGGACCAACCATCTTGGTGCTGGATGGGGCCGCCCTCCAGGATCTGGGGCTTCGGCCGGATACGAGGATTCCTTTTTCGGCAGATAAACCATTCTGGGAAAAAGCCGGTCTAGTTTATGTCCCTTGCCGGAGCGGTCCTCTCTTGACCAGCCGGCAAGTTCTGGACGCCTGGCAACAAGCGCGGGGAACCGCCGCCGGCTTCGCGGCCTATTATGACGCCGCCGTGGCCGACGCCGCTCGCTTTGGCTCGGATCGGGCCGGGCGCTTTGTCACGGTGGACCACTGGCTCGGGGCCGTCGCTGGCGCGTCGGACTCCGGTTTTGCCGAAAACGGCCTGCACTATTTCGTGATGGACCGGTTTTCACCCGACTGGACAGAATGGGAACCGCAGGCGGGCGCTGTGGCCGCCGACTCGCTGCTGTTGGTTGCCGGGACGGGAGTTCGCCTGGCCGGCCTGGTCGGGGCTTTGGTCCTGGGGATTCTGGCGTGGAGCCTCCGAGATTATTTTACTCCGACATGGCGATTTCGCTTGTTGGTGTGCTGGGTTGGGACCGCCGCCTTGGCCTATTTCTGGTCAGCGGGGCCGCTGCGCGAGTTGGCGGGATGGCTGTTGGCCAGCGGCTTGGTTTTTTTGCTGGCCGTTTACGGGCAAATGCTTCGTCAACCTTCCCTCCCACCGGCGCGCGGCTCCAAGATCACCGATAAAACAATAAAAGCCGCGACCACGGCGGTTCTGCTCCTGTTCCTGCTCCGGTTGGCGGTGGCGCCGCCGGCCGGCGCCCAGGCGCCGGAGCCCAGTACCGTCTTTCTGGTGCCCGGCCCTTCCAACGCACCTGAGCAGCAACGCGTGCTGGTGGCCCCGGACCTGCTCAAACGGCTCGAGGACCTGAGCCGCCGGGGAGCGGCCGCGCCGCGCCAGGCCGTGGTGTTCGGCGCGAGCTATCAAGGCAAAGCCGTGGGCGCGGGGGCCGATTTTACCGGCAAATTCCTGGTGTATTCCTTCGCCGACCAGGCTTCCCTGTCCTTGCCGCTGGGGGGCGTGGACCTGCGCGGAGAAGTTTTCCTCGACGGTTTTCGCGTCTTCCCCCTGGCCTTGGCGGGTGGGGCCGGCTACAGTTTGCCGGTTTCCGGTAAGGGTCCGCATAGCCTTGAACTCAGCTTTTACGCCCCTTTCTCGCGCACGGGCGACGAATTAAAGTTTAACATTCCAAAGCTGGCCCAGAGTCGTCTCGAACTTTCTTTCCCCGATTCGTTGCAAGGGATCAGCCTGGGAATGGCCCAGGGGGACTGGCGCCTTCGCCGGGAAGGCAAAAGCCAGGTGGTGAGCGGACACCTGGGCCGGGAAAAAACCGTCCTGGTACAGTGGCGCCGCGAGGCCCGGCCCAAACAGGCGCCGCAGGTCCAGGTCGAGGAAACCTACTTTGCCGACCTGCGGATTTTGGCTCCGACTATTACCGGGCTGCTCTCCTATACCGTGAACAAAGGCGCGGTTTCCCAGCTGACCCTGGCTCTGCCCGAAGGCCTGGAAGTCCGCCAGGTCGAGGTCAACGGCGAATCCGGCATGGGCGAGCTGCAACTCAAAAGCTGGGACCTGGTGGCCAAAGCCGGCAGCCGTTTCCTCCGCCTCGACCTGGCCCAGCCGGCGACCGGAAAAGTGCAAGTCAAACTGCTCCTCTTCCCCCGCCAGGCGCTGACCCCCGGACCGTGGACCTTGCATTTTCCCATGCCCCTCGGCGTCAAACACGTGGAGGGATTTCTCGCCTATCGTTTGGAGGGCATGGAAGCCGCGGAAAAAAAACAAAACCTGGGCGTGACCAGCATGCCGGCGGAGCGTTTTGCCAAGGCCGCCAAGGGCCTGGATCTGGGTAAGGTCGTGCCCACGCGCGCCTACAGCTTTCGCCGCACCACGGCCAATGCGGCCCTGGTGTTAAACTTGACCAAATCCAGGCCCCAGGCCACGCCGCACCTCGTCTGGCGCGTGCACCGGCACCATGCCGACTGGACTGCCCGGGTGCAGTGGCAAGCCGCCGCGGAAGATCTGCTCCTGGTCGAGGCGGAACTGCCCCCCGCTGTCACCTTGACCTCCGTCCAAGGTCCGCAAGTGCGCCATTGGCTGCGGTCGGAGGGTCTGGTGCAAATCTGGCTGGATAAGCCTTACAAGGAGGTTACCCTCAACTTGGGCGGCTATGTCAAACTGCCGGCCAAGAAAATCCCGGGACAGATTTCCCGCTTTGTGGTACCGGTGCTTCATTTTCCTTCCGCCAAGGAAAATCCGGGATTGCTGCGCGTCGAAGGGTCCGCCGGCTTGACGGTGGCCCCCGAGGCGAAATATGAAGGTATCTTTCGCCTGACTCCTGGCCCGGTCGTCCCGGAGGTCCATCAGTTGAGCCGGGTGGAAACGCGGGAGGGGTCGCTCCTTTTTTCGTCCCAACTTGAATTCTTTGTGTCTCATGGAGAATTCGGCCCCATCACCCTGCGCCTTGCTGGTTGGCCGGGGGGGAATGTCCACTGGGAGGTTCCCAAGACCGCCAAGCTCCTGGAAGTGAAACCGCGGGACAAGCAGCCTACCTGGGTCTTGCACTTTCCCGCCGGTGCACCGCCGCGTTTTATCGTGAAGCTTAGCGGGCAAACCCCAATTCCACCCCCCCTTCCCCCCCTTGGCAAGGGGGGAAAAGAGGGGTCGCCCAAAATGTCGCTGCCCCAGGTTCGTCTGGGCGAAGCCCACGTCAAGGAGCACCTGGTAGCGGTGGTCGGCCCGCAAGTGCAGGCCGAGGATCCGCAAGGGCTGGCTTCCATAAAGCGCGAAGGTGCGAAAGAGTGGCAACGGGCTAATTGGCCCTGGCACACGCCCCCTCTCTCCCACGCTTCTTTGTGGCGCGCCCAGAAGGACGAGTGGAATCTGAATCTGGTCTTCAAACCCGGAACGCCGGCCCCGGCGGTGCAAGTCCTTCTGACCGAACGGGAGGCCGGCCTGGCCGATGGCCGGCGCTGGGTCCACCAGGCCCTGTACTGGCTTTATGTCCGCGAAGCCACGGAATGGCACGTGCAGTTGCCGCCGGGCGCCAACATCGTTTCCGTCACTCGGGATCAGCAGTTGCTGGCCCCCCGAGTGCTGGCGCCCGGTCAACTGGTGATTCCCCTTCCCCAACCGGGCAGTCAGGTGCTGCGTTTGCAATGGCTCCTGGATGCCGAGGAATCCGTGGAAATGCTCCGCCTGGATTTTCCCATCACCCAGGGAGAATCCCCGGTGCAGAAAGTCCTTTATGTGCCCGAAGGATACCAAATTAGTGGGCAATGGCCAGTGGCCAGTGGCCAGTGGTCCCTGGCCAAGGCCCAGCATTCCCTCGGCCGCGCCCACGCCCTGTTCCAACTCACGGAGCAGCTTACCCAAGACGGACGCCGAGGCGAAAACCTCCACTTACTTCACCAGGTGCAACAGCGCTTTTATGCCTATTGCCGGCAAGCGGAGTATCACCTGACCCGGGCCAGACTGGCCGGGAAGGAGGATCGCCCTCTGTCGGCCCGACTTGAAGATCTGCGCCGGCAAAACCAACGCTTGGCTCGCATCGAGCATTACGAAAAAATCCGCCAAGACGCGCAAAAAGAAACCCTCCGGGATGCCGCTTTTAGCCAGCCCTTCTTTTCCCTGGCAGCCAGCGGTCGCTGGACCTTGTGGTCCGAGGATTTCCCTCCCGCTTTGACGGTCCTGGCGGACCACCGCGGCCGAGAAATCTTCTTGCCATTGATCGTGGCAGGCATGATTCTTCTTTGGCTATTGTCCTATTGGCCGCGGACGCTGCGGGTTTCCGGTTGGTTCTGGCCCGAATACCTTCTCGCCTTGACCGCCCTGGGGTGGTTGGCTTTCGGGATGAGCCTGGTGGGATTGCTGCTGGTCTTCTCCGGCTTGTTGGCCCGGTTGGTTCTGGTAGTCTTGTGGGGCCGGGCCTTTTTCCTCAGACTTGCTATCGGTCAACGCGCGGAAAGCACCCTGAAACCTGCCCCGTGACAGGGTCAGAAATCAGGAGTCAAAGGTTTAGTTGGAAAGCCTCGAAACGGGAACGGTCGTGATGCGGTCGGGGGGTTCCGGCCGAACATGTACGCGCAGCCGGCAGCATTCCAATCGACGTAATCCCGCGCCATAGAATTTCCACAGCCCTTTCTTTCTGAACCCGTCTACATCGGTGATTTTGCTTTTTTGCGCGGTTTCTGGTAAATAGAAGGGGGAGGAACGATCATGATCCTTATCCAATTCCCGGATCGCGAAACCGAGATCAAAGGGCTGGCGGTCTTGATGAGCCGGTTTTCCGGCAAGGTGCTGCGCGGCGGCCTGCATATCGTACCCGAATCAGCTCTGGAGGCGCTAACGGCCGAGAAAATCCCCTACACCGTGAAGGGACCGGCGACCTATGAGCACGAAGTGGCGGCGCTTCGAGGTGATGTTGCCGCGACAATTCAATGATGGCCGCGACGTGCCCCTGGCCGTCCTGGAAATCGGCGACCACTTCGGCTTCGTCGGTTACGAAACGCAAATCATCGAAGGGCGCTGGCAACAGACCGGGGTCGTTTACCGCGACAATCTCGCTCGTATCGTCGTCGATATGCCCGACAGGAAGGAAAATCGCACCTGGATGAAGGCGTTCAAGAAGCGATGGAAAGAGAAACTCGAGCAGCTTGAGATCTGGATGATCAGCTATCGGATTGACATTGAGTGAGCGATGGACATGCAGTAGTTGAAAAAGCGAAGCCGACTGGCCATCGGTCAACGCACGGAAAGCACCCGCCCCGTGACAGAAGTCAGGAATCAGGAGTCAAGGTTTAGTAGTCATGTCAGCTGTTTGCTGACGGCTGTTTACTGACTCACTGTCTCCTGATTGAAGTCGTTCTTCAATCAATCCCCGTAACAGACTGCGATGGCAGCGGCTTTCCTCGGTGCAAGCGGAAGAACACAGTAACGTGATGGTTTTGCCCTCCGCCACCATCTGGGCCAGTTCGTCCAGATATTCATTTTGGGTTTGCATTTCTTCCAGAAAGCGCCGCTGATATTCCTCCCAGGAAATCGGTGGCCCCTGTTTGCCATAGTAAGCGGCGTGCAGCTGTCGGCTGGGCGCCAGTTCGGTACACCAGGCGTCCCAGGTTTCGTCCTTTTTGGCGACGCCGCGCGGCCGGTAGCGGCAAATCAAAAGACGGAAGCCATCGTCGGCTTCGCGGGGATCGTTCCAGCGCTTGGTTTTCAGCGGCATGGGAATATCTCTAATTCCGCCAGCAATTCTTTCCAGGCCTCTTTCTCGCGGCGCGGTTCGAACCGGGGTGCCAGGGCGGCGCACCAGGTCCGCAGCTTTTCGTAAAACGCCGAATCCTTTGCCGCCCGGCGCAGGAGTTCCGCCAGGGCCCGCGTATCGGCGGTGGAGAAAAAACCCGGATAAGCGGCGCCGAGCAGGCCGACGTTGCCGTCAATCCGCGACGCCAGCATCGGCACGCCCAGGGCCACCGCCTCGGACACCACGTTGGCCCCGCCTTCCAAACGCGAGGACAGGACCAGTAAATGACTGCGGGCCAGCAAGCGTCGGGCCTGCCAGCGCGGCAACTCGCCCAGCCAGCGATAGCGGCCATCGCGGGCCATGGCGGCGCGGGCCTGCCGGGCCAGCGCCGGTGTCAACGCCTGGCCGGCATGCGTCACGCGGACCGTGGATTCTTGAGGAAGCATTCGCAATGCCAGGGCGGTCCGCAACGGGTCTTTTTCTTGGCGTAAATGGCCGAGCACGCACACGTCAAAGGTGTGGTGATTTTTTGAAACCGCTCCATTAGCCGGGACCGCGGACTGGTAAACGACTCGCGCTTTGGGACGAAGATGCGCGGGTAGGCCTTTCAGGGCCAGCGGCTGGAGGACCACGATTCGATCGGCCATTTCCAACGCTTGCAAGGCTTGCCGACTGCGGGGCAAATCACGATACAGGTCGGTCCCCGTCAGGGCCACGACCAGCGGGCCCGTCGGGTGCTCCTGACGATAACCCTGGACGGCGGCAAAACTTTTCCGGGCGTGCAAGGCGATCATGAGGTCGCAGCGTTGCCCCCGGTAATTTTCCGCGACCACCAGGCGATGTCCCAGTTCTTTGAAGATGCGCCCCCAGCGCAGGGCGGTCACCCGATTGCCTTTGAGGGACCGGGGCGGAGCAGGGCAGGCCAAGAAAATCCTCATGCGGCAATTATATGGCCTGGGCAGTTGCTAGTTGCCAGTTGCAAGTTAGAAGTTGTTGGTTTTATATTGTTGCTAGAAAAGGCGCGATGGACCTGGTGCCGGTTGCTATAGAGGGAAGCGGGCGAACCGAGTAAAATCCCTAGGATGAAATCCTTTGCAGGCCGCGGAAGGGGTTTGAATTTTGCACCCATGGGGCTTTTTCCTGAGTTCTACCGTCGGGGGCGACGACCCGGAACATGACCTTTCTCCAGAAGAATAAGAGAAGAGGGAGAAAAAACTGCCGAAGGAAGGGAAACAACTTCGCCGACGAAAAAGGCCAAAGGAAGCCAGGAACAAGTTTGACCGGGCAACCGAGATTTCCAGAAAGAAGTCGAAAACCGCTCAACACCATTGAGGCGAACATGCTCGAAACCATCCGGGTGCAATCCGCCAGGGGAGACATCGAACGGTATAAGGAGCTGTTGGGTTCCGATTGGTCCCGCGAAACCCTCGACGACGTTCTGGCCCTGTTGGGGAAGATCGTCGCCAAAGGGGTGAACCGGCCACGTTCTCCTGGCAGAATGTGCTGGTTTCTGCTACGGCTAAGAAATCCGCGAAAGATTTCGAGCCGAGGATCATTGACCGCATCCGCGACCTGGCCCGCGTTTTCACGGAGCCTTCCATTCCCGCGATGGCCGAACACTTCACCGCGAATCGACCAAGCCGGACTGCGGCTCAGGCCGAGCAAACCTGGACTTTTATGATCCTTCAAGCGCTGGCGAAATTGGAAGGCGAACCAGGACTGTTTCAGGACATGCAAAGCCTGCTCTTTCTCTGTGCGGCCCATTTCCTTCTCGCGCAATTGCAACAACAGGGATTGACTGCCGAACACGATTGCCTTATCTGCGCGATGTACATTCACACTCTCCTCGTCTGGAGAGCGCACCCCGCCCACCTTCTCCATCTCCAGAGCGTGCTTATGGATCACCTTGGTAATAACGAGAGGCGCTTGGAGTTGCTGGACATGTCGTTCCTCCTCACCCCTGTGCAGGATCATGCCTACCTCACCAGGGCGACCGCCTACTGGTCCGAACTCATGGACCTTGGGCGGTACGAACAGGCCTGGTATTTCCTCGTCAAACTCGCCAGGCAGGCGCCGGATTCCTGTCAAGAAGAGATTGCCGGGATGATGTCAGAGACAGGGTTGGAGGTCAACACTTCCCGGTGAGGCTATTCGTCACCGGGCGAAAAGGCCGCCCCTTACCGCGCTTCCGGTAACTGCCGCAAATAGGCCGTCGCCTCCTCCAGGCTTACCACGTCCGCGAAGCGGGCCTGGATATCGAACAGGGTGAATTCGTGCAGGATTTCCGAACGATCACCAACGGCCTCGCGAATGATGATCGGCTTGAGGTGATAGACCTTGGCGTCGGTGGCGGTGGCGCGAACGCAGGCACTGGTCGAGCAGCCGGTGAGCAGCAGCGTGTCCACGCCCTTGTCGAGGAGATGGCCAACCAAAGCGGTGCCGCCGAAGGCGCTGGCGTGTTCCTTGTAAACGATGTACTCGTCGGCCGCCGGACGAACGCGCTCGTTGATTTCACAAGCCCGGGGGTCCCATGTGCGGAAGCAGGGCGAAAAGTCAGCGGCGGATTTGAGCTGCGCTTTGTCCCGGTACGGCGACGTCGTGTAAATGACCGGCACTTTCTTGCCCCGGGCCAGCGGCAATAGCTGCCCGATGGCCTGGAGGGCACTGTCGAGCCGGGCCGAGCCGCCGGCATAAGCTGGATCGGTCCAGCCGTAGGCCATGTCGATCACGATCAGGGCCGGGCGCGGGCCGAAGCCGAACTTCGCCTGGAACAGACCGCGTTCCTTGTAATAGGCATCCACTTCCGCCATGGCGGCGCGAAGAGCTTCCAGCGTGTTCATGGTTTTCTCTCCAAGCCCACGGATGGCAATCCGTGGGCTTACTCACTTACCGCCAAGCGATACAAAATCTCGCTGGCCTGCTGGACTTCATCGAGCGGCACCCATTCGTCGATCGTATGGGCCTTGGCGATGTCGCCGGGGCCGAACACCACCGCCGGGATGCCCGCGTCGGCGATGGTCGAGGCGTCGGTTCCGTAAGGGACCGCCTGAACGTGGTGAGACCCCTTGACGGCGTCAATGGCCCGGCCCAGGCGCTGGAGCAGCGCCGCGGAATGGGTAGGTTTCAAGGCAGCCTTGGCCATCCATGGCGCGGCGTTTTCCACGGGAAAGTCGATGCCCGCCTGCGCGCGCAGGAACTTCAGCAGTTGCCCCGCCGCCGCTTGCGGATCTTCCCCGCCCACCAGCCGGCGATCGACTTCGATGCGGCAGCGGTCCGGCACGGTGTTGACGCTGGTGCCGCCCTCGATGCGGCCGACGCTGATTGTCGCCGGGCCCAACAGCGGATCGACCGTGCCGGCCCGGAGCTGGTCGGCGAAGCGGGCGATGCCGACCAGCACCCGGCCCATGCGATAGATGGCGTTTTCCCCTTGCTCGGGGCTGGAGCTGTGGCAGGAACGGCCCGTGGTGGCCAGGTGCCAGCGGACGATGCCTTTGTGGGCGTGGACGATGTTGAGCTGGGTCGGCTCGGCCACGACGGCCATATCGGCTTTCAGGCCGCGGCGGACCAATTCCAGAACCCCCTTCATCGTGTGTTCTTCATCGACCGAGCAAGCCATGATCAGGCTGGCCGCCCCGGGCGGCTGCTCGCGCACGCAGCGGGCAAACGCGCCCAGCATCGCTGCCATGCCTCCCTTGATGTCGCACGCCCCCCGGCCATACAGTTTGTCGCCCTCGATCTTCGCCCCAAACGGCTCGACGATCATGTTGTCCGTGGGCACGGTATCCTGATGGGCTTCGAGCAGCAGCGTCCAGCGGCTGGTGGGATTGTCCCAGCGGGCCACGATGTTTTCTCGCTGCGCCGCCACGGCCTGGCGCTCGTAAGGAACGCCCAGGCCGCGGAAAAAGTCCTCCAGGTAGGCGGTCACCCGGTGTTCGTAAATCACCTCGGCCGGAAGGTCGCGGCCCATGGGATTGACACTGGGCCGGCAAACCAGGTCGCGCAACAGGCGGGTCGTTTCGTGCAT
>CAZFGM010000043.1:0-4020 GCA_964518515.1 uncultured Alcaligenaceae bacterium
CCGTGAACGTGAACGGGGCTGACCCTCAAACATTGGAAAAAGCGCAATGGTATTGCTTGCAATCTTTCCTCTTTCCGACCACAATCAACGCAGTCCTGGAATCGCGAGCACGTAGACTTCGTCAACGAAAGGAGAAACCGTGACCCTGCATCGCTGGCTGGCGATGGTGCCGGTCTTGGCCTGGCTGGCCGTGGCGGCGGCGGCGGCCGATCTGACTAAGATCGAGCGCACCCTTGCCAAGGAACCCGCTTATCAAAGCAAAACGCCCAAGTATTGTCTCATGGTGTTTGGCCCCGAGGCCAAGACCCGCGTCTGGCTGGTGCTCGACGGCGACACCCTTTATGTTGATCGCAACGGCAACGGCGACCTGACCGAGCCGGACGAAAAAGTCGCCCTGCCCGCTTTCACTGCCTCCCCGGAGGGGCCTATTGACGGGAACCGGCAAGCAAAAGCCGGCAAAATCAGCACCGGACCCAAGACAGGCGGCGAATTGATGCTCATGCAATACCGCCTGCGCAAAGACTTCAAACCCAAGGCGCCGGGGGAAGAGGATATCGTGAAATTGCTGGGTTCTCCCAGCGATGGCATGGTCACCGGCATTATCCTGTACGCCGACCTTCAGGATGCCAAGAAACTCAAGGACCCGGGGCCGGAAGCCCTCGTGGAAATGGCCATGGCCGACGACCAGGGGGCCTTGCAATTCGGCGAGGGTCCTGGGAAGGCGCCCATCCTTCACTTTAACGGTCCATTGAAGTTGGCGGTCCAGCCGGCGCAACGCCTGGTAGGCGGCGAAGAGTCCCGCCTGGTCGCCAATCTCGGGACCCCGGGCCTCGGCAAAGGCACCTTTATCATGCGCGGCTACCAGGGCATTCCCGAAGATGTTCATCCCGTGGCCGACCTCGAATTTCCCGCTAAGGAATCGGGCAAGCCGCCCATCAAACTCCGCGTCACCCTCTCCAAGCGCTGCTGAGGCAACCAGCTGTACGGCCCCGTGCGGGTCCCCGAAGAAGCTGGTTTCGGCAAGGCCAAGGTGTCGCTGTCGTTCGCGGCCTGGAAAGAAGGAAATGTGGCTCCGGGCCGGGGGGAGATTGCCGTGGTTGCTCCCGTGGTCCAGTCCAAAGAGAAGGAACGAGATCCTGCCCCCAAATGACACTCCTCAGGCAGCCGGCGAGCGGGACAAGGCCGCTCAGGCTTGATGCAAAACCTGCCTACGTATGGCTTTCCGGATCAGATCCCTTGTTGGCCAAGTCAGTTTGAGTAGGCCAACAAGGGAAAAAGTAGCGGTTTTAACAGCCCGCAACCAAAAACCAATCAATCTGTGTCAAGGCATTACAACACCGTGCCGTTCCGATCAAACGCAATCGCGGAATTGAGTACGGGCAGCGGCAAGCCATGCATCTTCTTGGCCCTGCCGATCCAAAGCGGCGACGTACGCCGCACTCCAAAGGGCACCTCCATCGACCAAGGCCCGAAGACTCGCCTTGGGGTTTGAGGCTTACGAGGATTGGGTTCCGGCCTCGGGCGGGGGCGGCGGCGGGTTTTCCGGCGCTGGGGTAGGAGGAGGCGCACTGGCGGCGGGAGGGGCCGGAGGCGGGAGCGGTTCGACTTTCCGCTGCTTGGCGGCGAACAGGGCGCTGAGCTCGCCGAAGGTGCGGAGGGGGACTTTGCCTTCGAGTGCGGCCTGGGAAAGTTTGGGCCGGGGCGCTTCCCGTCGTGGCCTGCGTGGGGGTTGGGGCGGGCGTGGCGGAGGCGCGGGTCTAGCGGTACTGGCCGCCGCTTCTGCGGGTGCGGAGGAACCGGCGGTCTGGTCGCCGGCGGGGGTTCCCGCGGGCGCCGGTTCGCGGCGCGGGCCGCGTCCGCCGGGCCGCGCCCCGCGTGGGGGCCGGGCTTCGCCGGGCTGGCCCTGGCCTTCCGGCCGCCGGCCGCGCGGCGGCGGCCGCGACCCGGAACGCGGCGGCGGGCCTCTCCGTTCGCCCGGCTTGCGCTCCGTGCCCGGCTGAATCATCGTCAAGGACACGCGGTGCCGTTCTTTATCCACCGTGAGCACCCACACCGCCACCACATCGTTGACCGCCACGACCTCGTAGGGACTTTTGATGTAACGATTGGCCATCTGACTGATATGCACCAGGCCGCTGTCCTTGAGGCCGATGTCCACGAAGGCCCCGAAATCGACGACGTTGAGCACGGTGCCCTTGAGTTCCATGCCCGGTTGCAAGTCTTCCAGCTTGAGAACACCCTTTTTCAGAATGGGAGATGGGGCATCGTGGCGCGGGTCGGAATCGGTCATGCTCAGGGCCAAGACGAGGTCTTGCACCGTGGGCGCCCCCGCGCCCAACCGCCCGGCCATGTCGTGGAAATGTACCCCCCGGAGCTTGGCCCGGAACTCTTGCTGGGCGCCGGCATCTTCAAGCACGGCCGGCGTGTACCCCAACTCGGCGAGCAATTTCCGAGTCAACTCATAGCTCTCGGGATGAATCCAGGTACGGTCGAGCGGGTTGTCGCCGCCGGCGACGCGCAAGAACCCGGCCGCTTGCGTGAAGCGGGCCTGGCCCATGCCGGGAAGCTGCAACAACTGCTCGCGGTTCTTGAACGGCCCATGCTGCTTGCGGTACTCGACGATTTCGCGGGCGAGGACGGCATTCAGGCCGGACACGTAGCGCAGGAGGGAAACGTGGGCCGTGTTCACATCAACCCCGACGTGATTGACGCAGGAGGAGACGGTGGCTTCCAGCGTTTCCTTGACGTCGCGGCGGCGAACATCGTGCTGATACAAGCCGACGCCGATGTTCTGCGGGTCGATCTTGACGAACTCGCTCAAGGGGTCTTGCAAGCGCCGGCCGATGGAGATGGTGCCGCGCAGGATGGGGTCGGAGTTGGGGAATTCCTCGCGTCCCACGCTGCTGTTGGCATATTCGCGGGCGCCGGCCTCGTTGACGATCACATAGGCCAGGTCGGGCAAGTTGGAGCTGATGAGGTCGGCCAGGAATTCCTCGGTTTCGCGGCAGCCGGGACCGTTGCCCAAGGCAAACACCTGGACCTGGTGTTTGGCCACCAGTTCGCGCAGCTTGGTTCGGGCTTCTTCTTTCTTGTCCACCGGTGGCGAAGGTGGTGCCGTAGCAGCGGGGACAGACTGGGCTTCCGGGGCCGGAGGAGAAGGAGCCGGCGAGCTTTCCGGGGAGGGAACCCCGGGAACAATTGTAGCCACTGGGCTTTCGCTCGGAAGCGGTGCATGTTGGACGGGGGAAACCGGTGTCGCGGCGGGGTCGGCGGTGGCCGGAGCGGCTTCCGCGGCGGGCGCCGGGGTGGGTGGGTTTTCCGCACCCGGATTGGCGGGCGCTGTTTCCGCGGCCGGCGCGGGGGTGGGTGAATTTTCCGCACCCGAATTGGCGGGCGTTTCTCCCGCCGGGGGTGGGGCCGGTCCCTTGTCGGCCGGAGCTTCTTGTCCCCTGCCCGGGCGTGGCTTCTTCGGGTGGGGATGAATGACCGCATCGTCCAGCGGGTTGCCGTGTTCGTCCAGGACAGCGACCTTGCAGCCGCCGCGAAAACCGGGATCAATGGCCAGGACGCGCCGTTGCCGCAGGGGCGGCTGCAACAGCAGGCTGCGCAAATTGCGGGCAAAAACCGCCACCGCGTGGGATTCGGATTCTTCGGTTAACTCATGGCGGATTTCGCGTTCCAGGGCGGGCAATAACAGCCGGGCGAGGGCGTCGTCGATGACCGTTTTGAGCAGCGCGGCGTGGGGCGTGCGCAAACTCGAGTCGGCAGATAGCGGTTCGCCCACGTCGGGAGGCAAGGGTTGATAGGTCGGTGCGGTCGGGGCCGCCGCAACCGGAGGAGGTGTGGAGGGTGGAGCGCGGAGCGCGGAGGGCAAATTTATTTCCGTGCGTTCCGCGCTCTGCGCTCCACTTTCCGCGCTGGTCGGCGTCTGGGCCAAGTTTTCTGCCGCGGCTTGGGGCAAATTAATTTCCGTGCGTTCCGCGCTCTGCGCTCCACTTTCCGCGCTGGTCGGCGTCTGGG
>CAZFGM010000043.1:4120-10602 GCA_964518515.1 uncultured Alcaligenaceae bacterium
ATTTCCGTGCGTTCCGCGCTCTGCGCTCCACTTTCCGCGCTGGTCGGCGTCTGGGCCAAGTTTTCTGCCGCGGCTTGGGGCAATTTAGATTCCGTGCCCTCGGCGCTCGGCGCTCCACTCTCCACTTTGCCGGCATGTTTCAGGGCATATTCGGCCAGGGCACGCACCGCGGCTTGCTGGACGGTTTCGGTGTTGTACTCCAGGCGGATCTTGAGCGCGCCTTCGCGTTCGCCGCGGTTGAGCGCCAGGATGCGATGGGGCGGGATTTGCCGGGCGCTTTCCTGGAACTGAAAGTAATCCTTGTATTCTTGGCCCTGGCCTTCGGCCAGCTTGTCGCTCTTGGTGGCGCAGACCTTGCCGGTTTCCCACAGCACGCCGCGGACGGCGGCGCGGACGTCGGCGGTTTCGGCCACCAACTCCGCCAGCAAGTGCTGCACCCCGGTCTGAACGTCGGCAGGGGTGGCCAATCCTTTTTCCGGATTGACGAAGGTGGGCAGGACTTCGGCGAGATTGGCGACGGCAGCGTCGCGATGCCAGACGGCCAGGGCCAGGTTTTCCAGGCCTCGTTCGCGAGCGGCCGCCGCCGGCGTTTTCTTGCTCCGCGGCTTGAACGGCAAGTACAGATCGTCCAGCCGCTTGTGCGTGTCGGCGTCGAGCACGGCGCCGCGCAGCTCCTGGGTCAACTTCCCCTGTCCGGCGAGACTTTTCAGGACGGTTTGCTTGCGGTCGGCGATCTGGCGGAGTATGTGCACGCGCATCTGGATGTGGCGCAGCACCTCCTCGCTCAGGCCGCCCGTGCGCTCTTTACGGTACCGGGCCATGAACGGGACCGTGTTGCCTTCGTCGAGCAACCCGACCACGTTTTCCACCTGTACCTTGCGGATTTGGAGGTCTTGGGCGATGCGCGAACAATCGAGAGGGGTTACATCGTGCATTGTCAGCCCACCCCGGCGCGGCCAGGGGAAAAAAGCCTTGTCGGCTCTGCAATTGTCGGTTTACCCGCCCATCGCCTCGAACCAGGCCAACGGGACAGGTCAGCACAAAGCAGGTCTTGACGGCTTAATTTAGAGGCATTTCGGAGGGGTGTCAAGTCGGCATTTCCCAATAAACGGGGCGCGTCCAGCGCGAAGCACGAAGGGCAAGGAAACGGCTTTGGCGCACCGCCCTTCGCGCTGCACACTTCGCACTCCCGCTGCTCGACTGCGGTGGACATTTTCAGAAAAGGAAAGGCAATTAACGTGCATTTCCCGCGGCCATGGGTTTAAATAAAGCCGCCGGTTTTCACCTGGTCGTGGCCACTGGAAAAGGGACCTATGGTTGAAGCTACTCTCTATGGCCGAAGCACGCAACGGCCCCCCGCCCTTGCGGAAATCGACGTCTTGTGGATCACCGCCGGCCTGGGCTGCGACGGCGACACGGTCGCCATCACCGCGGCCACGCAGCCCAGCATCGAGGACGTGGTTCGCGGCGCCATTCCCGGACTGCCCAAGGTGAACCTGCACAATCCCGTCCTGGCCTACCGCAATGGCGACGATTTCTTGCAAACCTTCTATCAGGCCGACGCGGGCCGGCTCGATCCCTTCCTTCTGGTCGTCGAGGGGTCGATTCCCAACGAGAAGAACAAGAGCGAGGGCTACTGGGCCGCGTTCGGCATCAACCCCAGCACCGGCCAGCCGATCACCACCTGCGAATGGATCGACCGGCTGGCGCCGAAGGCCTGGGCCGTGCTGGCCATCGGCACGTGCGCCGCCTACGGCGGCATCCACGCCATGGCCGGCAATCCCACCGGCTGCATGGGCCTGCCCGATTACCTCGACCCCGAATGGCAAAAGAATGGCCCGAAGTGGAGGTCCAAAGCAGGTATTCCGATCGTCTGCGTGCCGGGCTGTCCGGTGCAGCCGGACAATTTCATGGAGACGCTGCTTTACCTGCTTAATCAGGCGGCCGGCCGGGCTCCGATGATTCCGCTCGACGACGCCCTGCGGCCGACCTGGCTGTTCGGCAACACCGTCCATGAAGGCTGCGACCGGGCCGGCTACTACGAGCAGGCCGATTTCGCCCCGGAATACGGCTCGCGCAAGTGCATCGTCAAGCTGGGCTGTTGGGGCCCGGTCGTGCAGTGCAACGTCGGCAAGCGCGGCTGGATGAACGGCATCGGCGGCTGCCCCAACGTCGGCGGCGTCTGCATCGGCTGCACCATGCCCGGCTTCCCGGATAAATTCATGCCGTTCATGGACATGCCGCCGGGGGCCCAGCTTTCCACCACCGCGGTACTGATTTACGGCCGCACGGTGCGGGCTTTGCGGCGGTTCACGCAAACGTCGCTTAATAAGGAGCCGGAATGGCGGCATCCTTGAAATTGGTGAAGATGTGGAAAGGGCAGCTGTCATGACCCGAGTAGTGGTGAGTCTAGGATTGGCCTGGGCGACGTTGGCTTTCTCGTTCGCTGACACCCTGTCCGCCGACCCCCCGGCGCCAGCTAACCAGCCACTTCCGACCGGTGCGTTGGCGCGGCTGGACGCTTCGGGCTCCAAGCTCTCCGGCACCATGAAGAGTCTGGTCTTTTCACCCGACAGCAAGACGCTCGCCTTGGGGTCGCAGACGGGTAGTTTTTGCCTGTGGTCGCTCGAGGGAAAGATGAGCGTTCGCCACTTCGGCGGCCATGACGGCGGCGCCCTCGGCATATGGTTTTCCGCCGACGGCAAGCGACTTGCTTCGGTAGGCGGGGAAGGCACCCTCCGCTGGTGGGACGCGGCGACCGGCAACGAACTCAAATGCTTCGGCACTCCAAGAAAGGACATCTGGGATTCGCATTCGGTTTACACGGCCGCCTTCACGGCCGACGGCACGAAAGTGGTCCTGGGTGGTTGGGACGGTGACATTCGCATTTGGGATAGCAGTACAGGCAAGCAGCTCTACCGCTGGAAGGCGCAAGAGCGTCTCGCGGTCGTGGCCGTTTCGCCCGACGGCACATTGGTAGCAACCCCATTTCAAGTGTGGGACATACAGGGCAAAGCAGTGGCCAAGCTGGAACGACATGGAATCTGGAAAGGCGGCCAGGCGTTCTCACCTAACGGCACGTTCCTCGCCGGGCTGAACTGGGGACCAGAGGTATTTATATGGAAACCCACTACGGGGAAGCTTCTTCCGCATGTGAAAGTCAACAAGGGAATGGGTTCGGCCGTTGCTTTCTCACCAAACGGCCAGACGTTGGCGACGGCCGAGGAAGGTGGACCTATTCGGTTGTGGGAAAGGCGCACGCGACAAGAGCGGCTGCTCTTGCCAGGCCACGCCGATCCGGTCATCACCGCCCTGGTGTTTTCCTCCGATGGTCGGCGCATCGCTTCGGGCGATCGCCAGGCCGTTGCCCTCGTCTGGGACGCGACCAGATTGGCGGACAAAAAAGCAGCGTTGCCTTCTTTGCAGGATTGCTGGGCTGACTTGGCGAGCGCTGACGCGGCACGGGCTTATGGGGCTATCTGGGGCCTGGTCGCGAATGCGGAAAAGAGCGTTGTTCTGCTGGGCCAGCACTTGCGGCCAGTGCCGCGCGTTACTGACGAGAAGATCAAGAAACTCATTGCGGACCTCGACAGCGACCAGTTCCGCGTTCGAGAAGCAGCCTCAGCAAGCCTTCGGCAGTTGTCCGACCTGGCCGAACCGGCGCTCCGAAAAGCGCTCGTTTCGCAACCGACGCTTGAGGTTGCCCGCCGGATCGAGGCGCTACTCGGAGCGATCGATGACCCCTCGTCGGCCCCCGAGCAGTTGCGTGTGGATAGGGCCGTCGAGGCACTTGAGCACATTGCAACCCAAGAAGCGCGCAACATTCTTAAGCTTTTGGCACAGGGCGCACCGCAGGCCCGGCTCACGCAGCAGGCCCAAGCCGCACTGAAACGACTGGACAAATAACGGGCCATATTTTACGCCAACGTCGCTTAATAATGTGTTCGACGTGGAAGGAGAGGAGGGGGGTCGTCGCGTTGGTGCATAAGGCAGTATTCACAGCGGTTGCCGGCTCGGCGCCGGACCAGGCGTCGTGTGGCGGCTTTCATCCGGATTTCTTGGAGAGCAGAAGTCGTGCTTTGGCTTGCAGAATGGCGATGAAGTCGGCAAACGCGATGTACCGATCATATTCGGCACTTTCCTCAGGCGTCAGCTCGCCTTCGTTGCACTTGCGCGCGAGTTGGGCCACGCGCGCCTGCACCTTGGAATCAGCCTTGAGCCGCACGAGCTTTCGGGCCGCGTCTGCATTGAGGCTGCGCGTGACCGGCTCCAGCATGCGTTCGAGTACGGGGGTGTCGAGTTGAATCATACACGGATTATAGCGGATCGTGCGGGGAAATGATAGACTGACGCCGACGTTCAGTTCCCGAGGGCGTTGAACATGTTTGGGATGGGTCACCACTTGAATACTGTCCGAGCATGGCGGCGGTTCACGCAGACGTCGCTCAATAAGGAGCCGGAATGGCGGCATCGGTGATTGTATGACGGTGGAGGTAGTAAAATGGAAGTGCGGTTTTATGTCGATCCCGAGACCGGACAGCCGCACATTTACAATCATGGCGTGACCGAAGCGGAAGTTCGAGAAGTCTTGGTCAGACGAGGTGATGACCAGCCAGGCGCGGAAGGCACACGTATAAAGTTCGGCCAGACAGTAGCCGGTCGTTACCTGAAAGTCATTTACAAATTACGCAAAGAAGAAAAGGAGTTCTTGGTGATCACCGCCTACGGGTTGAGAGGCAAAACACGCAAGGCCTTTCGAAAACGTCAAAGGAGGAAAAGAACATGAAAAAACAATTCTTTCCACCAGGATGGGATGAGGAACGCGTTCGTAAAGTCATCGCCTATTACGACAATCAGACCGAAGAAGAAGAACTCGCCGAGTACGAAGCGGCCTTCGAAGATCCTGGGCAGACGATGATGTCCGTGCCGACCGAACTGGTCCCGGCCATCGTCCGGTTGATCGAGGATCACGAGCAGAAAGCCTCGAAAACCCGAACTCGGCCTCGCCGGGCGACTAAGGCGCATTCGAAGAAGCCGCGAAAAACGATGGTTAGGCAGCGTAGTCTATGAGTGTCCCCTCGTTTGGTCATCGTATCGTGGGCCTCGCATTGTTCTCGGGGCTGCTTTCCGGTTTGAGCCTTTTTGTAGAGCCTCTGGGCACATACGCAGGTCCTGGTATCCTGTACGGCCTCATGGTACTCTTGCCGTGTTGTCGCTTGGCCAATGTCTCCGTTCCGAATATGGTCGTTTCGGTTATCAGCAGCACCGTCGCCTATTACGCGGCGGTTCGTCTCTTTCTGGAAGCGGAATGTCCGGCTCTGTTATGTGGCGCCATAGGTGCGCTCGCCACAACGTCGCTCTTGCTTAGCCTGGGTTTCCGCGCGTCGATTGGGCTTTTCTACGTCGTTGTTGCTGGAACCTTGGCTGGGTACGTCGATGGTTTAATGATCACCTTATTGCCTAGCGATGACTTCTGGTGGACGTTCAAGATGACTGGAGTTATGGTGGTTTGGCAGGTAACAACTGCAGTGGCTTTAGTCTATGCTCTACGGCCAGCGGTTGTGCCGCCTTCTATGAGTAGTCCGCATTCAAACCCAGCTTAGGTTTTGTTTGGGCCCAATCTTGGTTGCAGTTTCTAAGGACGCCGAACGGAAACCACTTCGGGTGGGTGTCTTTTCGGTCTTCCCCTCCTTGGGTCGCCGGAGTCCATGCGATCCGATCGGGTTGGTGGTCCGCTTGAGCCTTGAGGGCCGTTTTCGAATAAAGGAACAGCAAATGGCCAAACAAGAAAACAACCTCGTGCACATGTCCTGGGACCCCATCACCCGCATCGTCGGCAGCCTGGGCATCCATACCACGATTGATTTCGCCAATCGCCAGGTCGTGGAATGCCGCAGCACGTCGTCGATCTTTCGCGGCTACAGCATCTTCATGAAGGGCAAGGACCCACGTGACGCCCATTTCATCACCAGCCGGATTTGCGGCATCTGCGGCGACAATCACGCCGTCTGCGCCGTCTACACGCAGAACATGATGTTCGGCATCAAGCCGCCGCCTCTGGCCGACTGGATCATCAATCTCGGCGAGGCGGCCGAGTACATGTTCGATCACAATCTCTTTCAGGATAACCTGGTCGGCGTCGATTTCTGCGAGCAAATGGTGCGCGAAACGAACCCCAGCGTGTGGGCCAAGGCGCAGCAAACCCTCGCTCCGCATTCCAGCCTGCACGGCTACCGCACGATCGCCGACATCATGACGGCCCTCAATCCGTTCAGCGGCGAATTTTATCGCGAGGCCCTGGTCATGAGCCGGCTGACGCGCGAGATGTTCTGCCTCATGGAAGGCCGGCACGTGCATCCCTCAACCCTGTATCCGGGCGGCGTCGGCACCGTGCCGAGCGTGCAGCTGTTCACCGATTACCTCGTCCGCCTGCTGAAGTACGTGGAATTCATGAAGAAGGTCGTTCCGCTGCACGACGACCT
>CAZFGM010000043.1:10702-19349 GCA_964518515.1 uncultured Alcaligenaceae bacterium
CCTTCGTCAAGCACGATCCGCTCGGCAACCCCATCGATCAACGGCATCCGTGGAACCAGACGACCACGCCGCGGCCGCAGAAGCGCGATTTGCAAAACAAGTACACCTGGGTCATGTCGCCGCGCTGGTTTGACAAGCGAACGAACCAGCACCTGGCCCTCGACACCGGCGGCGGCCCGCTGGCCCGCTTCTGGGTCACCGCCCTGGCCGGGCTGGTGGACATCGGCTACATCAAGGCCACCGGCCACAGCGTCAAGATTTACCTGCCCAAGACCGTGTCGCTGCCGGAAGTGGAACTGGAGTGGAAGATTCCGAAGTGGAGCAACACCATCGAGCGCGACCGGGCGCGGACGTATTTCCAGGCCTACGCGGCGGCCGCCGCCCTGTACTTCGTCGAACAGGCCCTCCAGGAAGTCCACGCCGGCCGCACCAAGACTTGGACCGAGTTCAAGGTGCCCGACGAAGCCATCGGCTGTGGCTTCCACGAAGCGGTCCGCGGCGTCCTCTCCCACCATGCGGTGATCCGCCAGGGCAAGATCGCCAATTATCACCCCTATCCGCCGACGTGCTGGAACGCCAGCCCGCGCGATTCGCTGGGCACGCCCGGCCCTTATGAAGACGCCGTGCAGAATACGCCGCTGTTCGAGGAGAACGGCCCGGACAAATTCAAGGGCATCGACATCATGCGCACGGTGCGCAGCTTCGATCCGTGCCTGCCGTGCGGCGTCCACATGTACCTGGGCGGCGGCAAGGTGCTGCAGGTCCGGCATTCGCCGATGTTCGGCGTCCAGCCCAAAATGGCGGCTTTGCAATGAATTGGTAGGTCAGGCTTTCCAGCCTGACCAGAGCCCCAAAGTCAAGCAACCTGGTCAGCCTGGAAAGGCTGACCTACCTGGCGGGAGAACTGGCATGACCGGCGAGCGGGACCTTCACCAACGCCTGAGTCGAATGGAAACCTTGATCGGGGCCATCGAAAGCCTTCCCGATGCGGAGCCGCGAATCCTGGCGCGGGAAACCGTGCAGGCCATTCTGGACCTGCATCGCCTGGGCCTTGCGAAAATGCTGGCCCTGCTATCCCAGAGTGGAGATGCGGGCCGAAAGCTGCGCGATGCCCTGGCCGGCGACAGCCTGATCGGCAGCCTGTTCCTGCTCCACGGCCTGCACCCGGTGGACCTGGAAACGCGCGTCGGGCGAGCGCTGGCCAAGGTGGAACCGCTGGTTCGCTCGTTGGGCTGCACCCTGGAACCTTTGGGCTTTTCGGAAAGTACCGTCCGGTTGCGCTTAAACGGGGAGTTGGACGGTTCCTTTCCCCTGGCCAACACGCTGCGCCAGGCGCTGGAAGAAGCTTTTCTCGAAACCGCTCCCGACGTCACGGAGATTGCCATCGAAACTGCAAATTCCTCCAGCCGGTTGCCGTTGCCGCTGGTGGAAGTTCCCACGGGCCGGCCATGAAGCAGGAAAGCATCGGTCGCATCGCTGACGCTTTGCTGTACGAAGGGTACATGCTGTATCCGTACCGTCGGTCGGCGCTGAAGAACCGTTATCGCGGGATGTTTGGCGTGGTTTTCCCTGAAGCTTGCCGTCTGGCCCGGGAAGGCCAGGAACCCTGGTTTTTGCAAACGCAGTTTCTCATGACAGGGAACGGGCTTCCCCGCTTGAAGATCGACCTTCGTTTCTTGCAACTTCCGAAAACCCCCGATGCGGCCGGCCTGCCCCGGGAATTCCAGGTCGAAGTGGAGGCTTGTCCCGAAGGCGGCACCAGTTTTTGCTTTCGATTCCCGCAGCCGGAGCCGGACGCGCAAGCAAGGGAAACAGCCGGGATAGAAGGGAGCATTGAAGTATCGGTCCAACCAGCTGCCGAGCAGGTTTTTATCGGCACCGTCCGCGTGGTGAATCGGACACCCGTGGACGAGGCAGCATGCCGAGAAGAACTTCTTGTGCACTCCCTGATTTCCACGCATTTGCTCCTGGAAATTCAGGACGGAGAATTCGTTTCCTTGCTCGATCCTCCGGAGGGCTTGCGCTTTCCGGCCAGGCAATGCCGCAACGACAGCCTCTGGCCGGTTCTGGCGGGAAACCCCGGCCAGAAGAATGTCCTGCTGGCTGCACCCGTCATTCTTTACGATTATCCGCAGGTGGCCCGCGAAAGTCCGGCAGACCTGTTCGACGCCAGCGAAATCGACGAGCTTCTGACCCTGCGAATCCGTACCTTGACGGACCAGGAGAAGGAGGAAATCCAGGCCGGCGATCCCCGCGTGCGGCAGATGCTTGGGCAAGCCGAAGCGCTGCATCCCGACCGCCTCCGCGGCCTGCACGGCACGGTTCGGGCAGAAGTCCCGTTTCAGGTTGGGGAGCAAGTGCGGCTGCGGCCGCGCGGCCGCGCCGATGCTATCGATCTGATTCTGGAAGGCAAGGCCGCCACCATTGCCGCCATCGAGCAAGACCTTGAAGGCCAGGTCTTTTTGGCCGTAACCGTCAATGACGATCCGGGCCAGGACCTCGGGTTGGCCGGAAAACCGGGCCATCGGTTTTTCTTTCGGCCGGAAGAGGTGGAGCGGTTTTGATATATAGCGTAGTTCCTTGCATCTTGGGAACGCAATCCCGTAGACGAGTTTCCCCAATCCTCCCTTACCTTAGTAAAAATTGGGTCATTGTCTTTTTCCCATCTTCTCCTTCTCCTCCCAGTCAAATTGGACAGCCTGCGGAAAGTTTTCTCACCGTAAGGGGCAAGTCGCCGCCAAGGTAGAGAATTTATCCCCAGTTTTCATAGTTTTGTCCCGCTACAAACGATACCACAGGTAGGTTGCGTCAGGTTCCACGAATCGGCCCGTTGCAAAAAACCGGAACGGCGTCCGCACGAGGAAGAGGGAGAAGAAAGCCCAAGGGCGAAGGTTTCACGCTTTCCTTTCTCTTTCAGGGCGAACTTGATGCGGGGGGAGTTGCAAACGGTCCATTTTGTCACGGAGAAAGGGAGTTATCCATGAGACGATTGTTGACAAGCGTTGTCAGCGCGCTGGCTTTGGGTTGGCTGAACGGGGGCGCCATGGCCCAGCAACATACCATACCCTTGCCCAAACTGACCGGCGGAAACGCCAAGAGCGAGGCCATCGCTCAACCGCCGGCCGCCCAGCATCCCTACGACGGCCAGGCCTGCGGCCCGCACGGTTGCGACTGGGGCTGCGACGATCACGGCCGCGGCGGCACCTTCCTCGCCGGCGGCGGCATTTACTACATCCAGCCCAATTTCGAAACCAACCCGGCGTACGGGGTTTCCAAAACCACCGGTATCACCTCCACCTTCCGCCAGGTCGATTTCACCTACGGCCTGGACGTGGCCCCTCTGGCCTGGATCGGCTACCTCAGCGACTGCGGCTTCGGTGGCCGCGTCCGCTGGTTCCAATATGACCAGGGGTCGTCGATCAACGTATCGCCGCAAACCGGCGAAACGATTACTCCGGCCGACCCGCTGGGTATAGGTGGAAGCTTGCCTTCGGGTCTCCCCAGCTTTTCTAAGACCACGGACAAGCTTACCTTCGAGAGCGGGCTGGCGGTCAACGTGTGGGACTTCGAATTGATGCAGCACATTGCCTGCGGCCAGTGGGACCTGCTCCTGGCCGGCGGTCTGCGTTATGCCCACGTGGCCCAGAATTTCGTGGCGGCCACCAATGCTACGGTTTTCGGACCCCTGGAGGCCAAGGTCCGGCCGGAAATTCGCTCGGGCCATAATTTCAACGGCGCCGGGCCGACCGTGGCCCTCGACGCCCGCCGCTTCCTCGGCCACGGCGGCCTGGCCCTGTACGCCAATAGTCGCTTGTCGATCCTGTTCGGCAGCGGCGAGGAAATCGCCCAGGGCTTTCTCTTCAATCCGACCACGGGGGCCCTGGTGGCCCAGGCGATTAACAGCCGCGAGCAGTCCGACATCTTGCCGATCGGCGAGCTGGAAGTGGGTGTCGAGTTCGGCCGCGACCTGGACGACAACGGCAGCCGCGCCTTCGTGCAACTGGGCCTGGTCGGTCAGGTATATTGGGGCGGCGGCAACGCCGCCAACGTCGAAAGCATCTTCACCCAGGGCGCCGACGGCACCAACAACTTCGGTTTCGTCGGCCTGGTCCTTCGCGCCGGCTTGACGTATTAAAGTGTTACGAGTTTTTGCCAGTCACAAAAGTAATGCGCGGACGAGCCGCCTGGTTTATCCCGGCGGTACATGCCCCACGGCGGGGATAAACCGGATAAACCCTGCCGCTCGTGAATGGGTGAATTACTTTTGTGACTGGCAATAGCCATTAAGCACCTCCTGCAGGATAGAGAAGGAAAGAAACTCCTCTATTGCCGTCGGCGGGGGTATGTCTCCCGCGCCGACGTCCCGTCAGGGTGAGCAGACACGCGGTGAAGCGTGCGTCACCACTCGGAATCGGTTGCCGCAAGCAAGGCGGGCCAACCATGAACGCTATTACGTCCGTTCCCCCACCATCTACCGTGCTGCTGCGGTCAACGCAAGAACCAAAACTTGCTGGCGCGCTATCGGCAAGGGCTGGAGCGTGCTCATGCAACGAAATGGTCCCTTTATCCCTTCACAGGACTTTGCGAAAAACCACCATGTCATCCCCGGCGGCGTAAAAATCGCGTAGGACCGCTTCCTTGTCGTAATGGTGCTTGACATAGAATTTCCGCGTCATCTCGTAATGAGGGAGCGCGCTGGTCTCAATGAACAGAACGCGACCGCTGAGCGTGCGGATGTCCTCTTCCAGGTGGCGCAGCAAGGCGGCGCCGATGCCGCGGGCCTGGGTGTCTTTTTTCACCACGATCCAGTAAAGGTACCACGTTCCCTCGGTCATGGCCACGGGGGCATAGTAGGCGAAACCCAGAATTTGGCGCTGGTCCACGAAGGTGATGGCCCGATGGCCTTCGGCCTGATTGGCGGTGTGGTAATCGTCGAGCACTTCTTGCAGGGCCTGAATCTCATGCGGCTTGAAGACGTTGGTCTGGCGGGTCATGTCCACCAGCGTCGGAGTATCGGCTGGGGCGGTCGTGCGGATCATGGGATGTTCCTTGGGGCGGCCTTGCCGTGCGGGGAATCCGAAATAAGTTAGCGCGGTCTAAATGGCCGAGCGCTATTTGGCTGCCAGGCTTTCGCGGACCTTGGCAAGAAGCAAAACCAAGGCGAAAGCATGGTGGTTCCTTGCTGCTGAATCACGCGCGGGCCAGATTCATCTTACGATACGCTCTTTAGCCGGCGAGCTAAAGACCTGGCAGGACTTCCTATGCCCGTGCGTGGTTGGCAACAGTTACTGGCGGAAGAAGATTGGTATCGCGGCGCCGGGCGGTATCCGCTGCCGGCCTACTCGGAGTTCATGCCGCCGCCGCGGGTGTGCAAGCCCTATGAAAAAACCCAGGCCTTTTTCGCCGACGCCGATCTGTGGGGTTGGCCCGTCTCCGAATATGAAGAAGCCTGGGAATTGCGGCCGGGGCTGGACAAAATCGCCCAGGTTTTGCTGGCGCGGCTGATCCATCTGGCCCACGGCCGGCCGGCCCAGGGCGTGCCGCGCCACAAGCTGATCGACAATCCGTACTGGCCCCCGGAACTGGCCGGCGGCGCGGGGCGATTGAGCCACGAACGCTTCGTCGTCTTCGCCCCGCTGGCGCTGTCGCAAACCCAGGATGACAAGGGCCGGGTCCGCTGGACCTTGTTCGGCGGCAGCGAACAAGGTCCCGGGCCGGCCTTCTGGAAAAGTTTCTATAACGCGCCGGGGCGGGAAATTCCCGAAGAACGGGCGGTGGATTTTTTCCGCACGCTGCTCGGGACCGTTTTTCACGTACCGGAAAGCCGCCTGGCCGACTTGCACGCCGCCGGTTTTCGCATTCTCCCGGAAGAACACGAAGCCTTCGCCAGGCCCTTGTGGACCAAGCGGTTCTTGTGTTCTCCTACCTCGGCCCGGGGCGTGAAGTACCTGGTAACCTTTCGTCCGTTTTCCCGGCTGCCGTCCGCCGTGCGGCAAGCTTACCTGGCCGGCGAACTCCACTTAATGCCCTTTCCCGGCAGCCTGGTCTTCTGGGGGGTGCCGGGCTACCACCGCTTGCAGCGCGATTTACCCCTGGCTGTGCAGATTCCGCTCTTGCAAGCCCTGGAGCGGTCGGAGAATCTCCACGGCCTGCGCATTCCCCAGTCGGGCTGGCTGCATGAGCCGCGGCCCGGCCATCCCGTGCCCCAGACGCGCCGCGTCCGCAATGTCTATCGACCCACCCATCGCTGGGCCCGCGTCCATCGCCATCAGGATGAGCTGGAGGTGGGCAAGGGCGAAGATCACCTGGCCCACGTCTTGTTCAGCACGGCGCCGGACGACGTCGGCTTGTATGGCAAACCGATGGCCCGCAACGCCCAGATCTGGACCCACGATTATCGCCTGGTGCTGGACGGGCCGCGGGCCGATTGGGAGGAGATTCACCTGGCTTCCCGGGCCCTGGCCGGGGGTGGCCTGTTCGGCTATCGCCTGGTGTTTCCCGCCATGCGGGTCGGCCGGCACGCGGTCTACTGGCACCGCCCGCTGGTGGCATACGCCACCAGCCAGGGAGAGGCGCGGGTCCTGCCCGAGGCGCCTCTGGGTTATTTGACGGCCTATGGGGTGGATTCGCCCACGCTCGAGAATCCGGTCCAACTCTGGCCGCGCCTCTGGCATCGCGATCTGCACCAGTCGGCCATCGAATTGTTCGCCCACGAAGGCTGGCCGCATTGGACCAGCCGCAATGTCCGCAAACTGCTGGAGGCGCATGCTCTTCTGGGCGAACGTCCTCTGCCCTGGACTTTCGCGCGGCAACTCCTGAAAGCTCCCAAGGAAGAGACCCTGGAAGAATGGCTGAACTCCTTGCCCGCTCGCGGCACCGATCCCGAGCGGGGGGCCGACCTGGCCAAGGAATTGCGCCGCCGGCTGGACCCAGGCAAGTCCCGGCCGCCACGTCCCCATTTGCCCCGGCCTCTGACCCTGCACCGGACCGCCCGGCGCGCTTTCGAGATCGCCTACTGGAATACCATCGCTTGCCTGGCCCACGGCGAGTTCCGTCACAAGGACAATGCCGACATTGTGCAGGACCCGCCCACCCTGGCAGCCCTCGCCCGCCAGCAGCGCGATCTGGAAGCCCTGGGCGATTACCTGCTGGGCTATTACCAGCAAGCCATCGCCAGGGCCGGCCTTACCGGGCCAGCCTGGGCGGCCGAGCACGCCTTTGTCTGGCACACCGATTTTCCCTACCCCTGGTGGGGCGGCTGGGCCCGCAATCAGACGCGGCAAACCAGCGAGCGAAACCTCCTCGTCCGCATTCCCGGCCGCGATTCCCGGCAGGCGGTCATCATGGCGGACCATTACGACACGGCGTACATGGAAGATCGTTACGACAAGGAGCGCGGCGGCAACGGCGCCCGCATCGCCGCCGCCGGCGCCGACGACAATCATTCCGCCACGGCGGCCCTTATGCTGGCCGCCCCGGTCTTTCTGGAGCTCAGCCGCGCCGGCCGGCTCGCCTGCGATATCTGGCTGGTCCACCTCACCGGCGAAGAATTTCCCGCCGATTGTCTGGGCGCCCGCCGGCTCTGCCAGGCCCTGGTCGAAGGCGGCTTGCGCCTCCGGGCCACCGACGGCAGCCGCAAGGATCTTTCGCAAGTGAGGGTCCGGGGCGTTTATGTTTCCGACATGATCGCCCACAACAACGAGCGCGACAAGGATGTGTTCCAGATCGCTGCGGGCGCCGGGGCCGAAGCGGCGGCCCTGGCCCTGGTGGCGCATCAAGCCAACGAGTTGTGGAATGCGCGGGCGCGGCTGGCGAACCGGCGGCCGCCCCGGCGCCACTGCGGCCGGGGCCGCCGCGTCCTGCGCGGCCGGCGCGTCCCGCGCCTGGCCCGCTTTCTCCCCCTGCACGGCGAGATCCGTCCCGCCGCCACCCCGCGCAGCACCCTTTTCAATACCGATGGCCAGATTTTCGCCGATGCCGGCATTCCCGTCGTCCTGTTCATGGAAAATTACGACATCAATCGCCTCGGCTACCACGACAGCCACGACACCCTGGCCAATATCGACCTGGACTACGGAGCCGCCCTGGCGGCCATCGTCATCGAAACCGTGGCCCAGGCCGCCACCCGAAAAAAATGACGACAAGAAAAGCCCGAGAGGGCCTAAATGAAAGAAAGAGAATCCGGTATCGAGTTTTCTCGAACCCTCCCAACTCCCATCCGTCCGCGCCGAGCTTATTCAAGCCAGCAGTGAGATCCTCCTTGCCCAGCTTCAGGCTCGGACACCACCTTGTACTCCCACCGAGGCCTGGCTAGACCCTGTTCCAGGCCGGCAACGTCGTGTTGCGCCAGCAAATCCTGGCCGAGAAGCAGCTCTTGCTCCTGGCGCCCTACCGGCCGGACGTGCCGCGCGCCGCGATGACGACGAACGCGGGTTCGTGGTTAATTCTCGTTCTTCTCGCAGTTCGGCTTTAGCCCCCAGGATAAGGCTAAAGCCAAACGGCGAGAAACCCCGTGAACGGGGTTGAAAAACAGGTTTGGGGTTTCGCCCACCCGCCCCAAGGGGCGGGCCTACACCGCTGGCGCGGAAAGCCCCGTGAACGGGGCTGACCCTCAAACATTGGAAAAAGCGCAATGGTATTGGTTGCA
>CAZFGM010000044.1:0-19343 GCA_964518515.1 uncultured Alcaligenaceae bacterium
CCCGCCTTGCCCGCCAGCACCTTCTTGCTCCAGCCCTTCTCCATGTTCTCGAACAACGCGATGCCGTATTCCTTCTCGTTGGAGAAGATGATGTCGAGCTTGCCGTCGCCGTCGAGGTCGAGGAAGCGGAGGCCACCTTCTCGACCCGAAGGAGTGGCAAGTACCGCCCCACGAGGTAACTGAAATAGCAAATTCTCCCAAAATTTCTGCTTTTCATTCCATTTGTAGATTGCCTGCCTCTTTCCCTTGGCAGAGACTAGCTCACAGAATCCGTCACCGTCAAGATCCCTCATGCGAAAGCCATGATCCCAGATAGAATAATCGCTAAATTCTTCAAGGATCCCAAGTCCCACTAACAAATCTTGGTCATGATTCCACCGACTTCCATCAAAATGGCCGTAATCAGAAAGTTGCGCCTCGGCGTTACCCTTCTTGCCGGAAATAAAGGACAACCGGCTTAGATAAGAAGGGTTCCCATCGGTGCGAAAAATCCCGAAACGTTGGCCGGTGTCAAAATACCCTAATTCAATCCTCCTTGGTTTTTCCTTTCCATAATTTCCAACGAATGCCGAAGGGAAATCGACTGTGAACCAAGTGCGAGCCTTATTATTCCACGACCGGGATTTTCCCACTTTAGGGGTCCCAACAATGACGTTGAGGTATCCACTATTCCCCAATTGGAGAACTCTGACGGCGCTTTCATTTGCATTGGTATTCTCTCGTATTGGTTGATTCATCAATAGGTTCTTCTTCATAAGGTCGATCGCCTCCTTGAACGTCAAGAACTTCACCTTCTTCCCATACTTCTGCACCGCGTAATCGATCAACTCCACCATCTGGTCGTTGCGAATCCAGCCGTGCGGATGGAACACCAAGCAGAAGACCCCCTGCTTGATGACGGTGCAGTCGAGGGCGGCCTTCCAGTCGGCGACGGTTTGCGGGTTATTCGATTTGTGCAGGTGTTGGGCCTGCCAGTCGCTCGGCGTCATGCAGGGGAACTGCCAGCACAGCCGGCCGATGACGTAGGGGTACGGGTAATTCTCGATCCAGTTCACGAACGAGCGGTCCTTGGGCAGGTACTTGGTGAAGCGTTCCTGGCCCTTGTCGTCCAGCACCAGATTCTTCGGCAACGCGGGATCCTTCGATGTGAACACGTTGAAGACCGAGGTGTCGATCTGCAGGAAGTTGCCCTTGGCGGTAACCTTGTTGAAGATTTCGGCGTAGAAGCGCGGGCTGGGCGTGTTCATCGAATCGCAGCACGGCACGCGGAAGGCGACGGGCTTGCTGTTGGGCACCTGGTGCAGGAGATCGACGCACTTATCGTAGGTGCCCTTGGCTTTGTCGAAGCCGCCTTTGAAGAACGGGCACGGATGATCGAAGGTGTGGCATTCCAGGCTCAGGCCCTCCTTGAGCCAGGCTTGCAATTGCGGGTCCTTGGGATCGACCGAGCAAGTCATGATGCTGACCGGGGCGCGGCCGTCGATCTTCTTGAGCCGGCGCAAGATCGGCCGCAGAAACGCCTCGTAGCGCTTGGGGTCCTTCATATCGTCGATGCCGAGGATGACGACAGCCTCGATGTCCTTGTCGCCGACCCACATGGGCGTGGTCAGCTTGGGAAACGTGTGCGACGGGTAATACGGATCGACCTCGTCGAGATAGGCGAGGCGATTGCCCTTGCCGGGCTGGGCCAGCGCGGGGAGAAAGAAAAATAGAATTAGCACGAAAGATGCGGAGCGCATGATATTTCCTCGAAAGATTGGAACCGCTTTGATGTTACCCACCAGAGCGAGGCAGGTAAAGGAATTTGCGGCTTGAATGGCCTGTCACACTTGTACATTCCTTGTATCAAATCCGTGGGGTTGATCGCCATGTCAGTTGTAGAAAAAGGCGGATTTTTTTTAATCCCTCATCTCGTGCACCCCGGGCAACGTGATCCTCTGCGGGGTTCGGAATTTGCCAGTTCTAAACGAACGCGCCCCCCGTTCGGCAAGGAGATACGCGGATGAACGGCCGGCAGGTCATCGTGATCGGCGGCGGGGTGATCGGCGCCGCTTGCGCCTACTACCTCGCCAAGTCCGGCTGGCACGTCACGGTCGTGGAGCGGGGGGAATTCGGCATGGGCTGTTCCCATGGCAACTGTGGCCTGGTCTGCCCCAGCCATGTCCTGCCGCTGGCCGAACCGGGCGCGGCCTGGAAGGCGTTGGCGGCCCTGTTCCAGAAAAACTCACCGTTCGCCATCAAGCCGCGGTTCGATCCGGGGCTGTGGAGCTGGCTGTGGCAGTTCGCCCGCCGCTGCAACCCGGCGGCCATGCGGGCCGCCGGCCGGGCCTGCCAGGCCCTGCTGCAATCGTCCCGCAAGCTCTACGCGGAATTAGTCGCCGGCGAACCGCTCGACTGTGAATGGCAGGAGCGCGGCCTGCTCTTGGTGTTTCGTTCTCCCCGAGAGATGGAAGCGTACGCCAAAACGGACCAGTTGATGCGGATCGAATTTGGTATGCCCGCGATCCGTTACGGCCCGGAAGAAGTGGCCCGGCGTGAACCGGCCCTCAAGCCCGGACTGGCCGGCGGCTGGTTTTATGAGCACGACGCTCATCTGCGGCCCGACCGGCTCATGGCCGGCTGGCGCCGCGTTCTCGCAAGCCGGGGCGTCGTCCTCCGCGAACACTGCGAAGTCAAAGGCTTTCTCCGGCAAGGCAATCGTGCTCAGAGGATTGTCACGGCGGGGGGCGACATACCGGCCGACGTTTTTGTCGTCGCCGCCGGAGCGCTCACCCCCTTGTTGGCCAAACCGCTGGGCTGCCGGATTCCGATCCAGCCGGGCAAAGGATACTCGATCACGATGCCGCGGCCGGCGCAATGCCCGGCGGGGCCCCTCATTTTCCCTGAAACGCGCGTGGCGGTCACGCCGATGCGTACCGGCTACCGCTTGGGCTCGACCATGGAATTCGCCGGCTACGACGCCGCCCTCAACCGCCGCCGCCTCGACCTGCTCAAGGAAGGGGCGCGGCCTTATCTGCGCGAGCCGTTCGGCGAACCCGCCCTGGAAGAATGGTGCGGCTGGCGGCCCATGACGTACGACGGCATGCCGATCATCGATCGCAGCCCCGCCCTGGACAACGTCTGGATCGCCGCCGGCCATAACATGCTCGGCCTGTCCATGGCCCCGGCCACCGGCCGGCTGGTGGCGGAACTTTTGACGGGCTGCCGGCCTCATCTTGACCCGGCGCCGTATTCACTCCAGCGCTTTCGTCGTCACCACCCACCTTGAAACGGTTTTCGCCAAGACCTGGCGGTCGTTACGAGAGATGGATCCCAGGCCACCGGCAACTTACTTTTTCAAATCCCAGCACGCCAGCTTGCCCTGATCGCGGGCATAAAGACGACCGTGGGCCAAGGCCATGTGGGCGCGGCAGGGCAGGGCGTTGAGCACGCGGGCGCGGGCTTTCTCGCGGTATTCCTTGGGCGTGGCCTCGACCAGGACCAGATCGCCCTTTTCGGTCAGCCCGATCAAATGGCCGTCGGCCAGCACCAGGGCGGCGCAGCCGAAGCGCGGTTGGTTCCACACGACTTTCTGGTCTTTCAGATTGACGCAGCGGAAACTGGCGCCCGCTTCCTGTCGTCCGTCGCAGCCATACAGATGGCCGTCGTGGTAGACGCAGGTGTTGTAATGGTTCGACATGATCTCGTCATTTTTCCAGACCACCTCGGCCCCATCCTTCTTCAGTTTCAACAGTAACGCTCCGGTTTCGTAGCTCGCCGAGATGAAAGCCTGCGCGCCCATGCCGACCAGCAGCGGCGTGGCGGCGTTGACCGAGGCGTCGATGCGCGCCCGCCAGCGCATGCGGAAGCGCTCGGTCCCCTTGGCCGGGTCGAGCAGCACCACGCCCGCGCGCGTGAAGAACAGAGCGTGCCGGGTACCCTCCACAACGCAGGCGACAGGCGAGGCGTAGCTGGCGGCATCGTTGCCGGTCTTCCAGAGCTCCTTGCCGTTTTTCAGGTCGAAGGCGACGATGCCGGCTCCTTTGCCCCCTACATTGACCAGCACGCGCTCTTCGTCCACCAGGGGCGTGGCGCCGACGCCGAAAAAGCTTTGCGGCACCGGATAATCCTTATGTAGCGGCCGGTTCCAGAGCTTGGCGCCGGTTTCCAGATTCAGGCAAGTCAACATGCCTTCCGCCCCGAGGGTGACGACCTTTTTGCCCGTGATAACCGGGGTGGCGCGCGGCCCGTTGCCCTTGTTCAACATGTCCTCGTACTGGGTGGGGTAGGGGTATTTCCACCGGCCCTTGCCGGTCTGGGCGTGCAGGCACTCGACTACTTCCTCATCGCCGGCGCGATGAAACAGGATGAGGCGGTCGCCGGCGACCACGGGCCCGCTGAAGCCCTCGCCGACTTGTTTTTCCCAGAGCACCTTGGGACCTTCCTTGGGCCAGGATTTGAGCAGGCCGGTTTCGGACGAGACGCCGTTGCGCTTGGGTCCGAGGAATTGCGGCCAATCGTCGGCGCCGGCCGGGGTTGGCCAACACAGGACGGCGACCGCGAGAAAAAACCACCACGACCTCCCCGGGGCGAATGTTGGGGTTTCCGATTTCGAATTTCGGATTTGTTTCGGATTTCGATATTCGGATTTCGGATTTTGTCCTGTAAGCATGAGACTATCCCCCCTTTTTGATTGTGGCCCGCACGCAGCGGAAGCCGATGTCCGGCCCCTTGGCCTGCACCGGGCGATGGAAGCGAAACGCCGAGCGGCAGGCGTCGGCCTGCCTGGTCCAGGCGCCGCCGCGCAGCATGCGTTCCTTGGCTTCTTTCGCCTGCCGTGGACTGCCGTCGGCCGGGGCGTCCTTGTAATCGGGATGCCAGGAGTCGGCGCACCATTCCCACACGTAGCCGTGCATGTCGTACAGGCCCCAAGGATTCGGCTTCTTCGCCCCCACCGGCGGATCATTGCCCTTGGCGTTGCCCGTGAACCAGGCATAGTGGGTCAACACCGTCTTGTCGTCTCCGAACGAGAACAGAGTCGCAGTTCCAGCCCGGCAGGCGAATTCCCATTCCGCTTCCGAGGGCAGGCGGATTTCCTGGTCCTTGGCCAGGAGTTCGCGGCGGCGCAGCTCGACGGTGACCTTTTGACAAAAGGTGACCGCCTCGTCCCAGGTGATCATTTCCACGGAGTTGCGCGGCCCCTTCCAGCGGCTGGGGTTTTTGCCCATGATGACTTCATACAGTTCCTGGGTCACCTCGTACTTGGCCATGGCGAACGAGTACGAGAAAGTGACCTTGTGGACCGGTTGCTCCTCGGCGGCCCGCATCGAACCCATGAGAAAGGAGGCGGGGAACTTCCCCTTGCCGGGCGTGAGAGGCACAAACTCTTCCACAAAGGTCTTCCATATTTTCTCTTTCCGCGTTTCGGCCTTGTCCTGGCCCAAAGCTACGGGGGCAGTCCCAGCCAAGGCCAGATACACCGCCATAAACACCTTTCGCATGATATTCTCCTCCGGAATTAAAGCGGGTTGTAGGTCAGCCTTTCCAGGCTGACGCACCTGGGTCAGGCTGGAAAGCCTGACCTACGAGACGCCGAACGTCGTTCAGCATTTCGCCGATTTGCGCTTTTTGCCGATCGCGCCGCGCTGCTGGACCTTCTTGATGTACTCCAAGGCGTAGGGAACCTTGCAGGCGGTGCCGCCCATGTCCACGGAAACCTGGCCGATCTTTGCCGCGGCCGTCAGCGCCAGGTTCGTCAGCGCCTGGACATAGCAACCGACGGCGATGACGAAGCCATTCATGACGTAGCGAACCCGGTTCGGTTGCTGGTGGATCGTCGTGTGCACGCGCTCGAGGAGTTGGTTGAGCTCGGCCAAGTCGAGCTCGGCGTCCTTTTTGGTCGCCACCAGGCTGTTGAGGGTGGCCCAGCCGGCCGCGGCGATGTTTGCCTTCGGGGAATCGATCCACTGCAAGGCGAGTTCGCGGCCATACTTACTGCCGGCGGCGACCCACGCCACCGTGTATTCGCCGAGCATGTGCCAATACGCTTGCGCCACCCAACGCTGCAAGTCCTTTTTGGTCATCTGGGCATCGTCGGCGATCAGGCCCGCCAGGTACATGGCGTCGGAAATACCGGTGTCGTAAAGCGCCAGCGCGAGCGGGTGATTTTTCTTGATCTGTTTTTGCATCTTCTTCAAATCCTCGATCTTGACCCCAAAGAAAGGTTCCCGGGCGCCGTGTTTGAGAAACACTTTTTTCAGGGCGTCATTGCCCAGCGCTTGGAGTTTCACGACAATCTCTGGGGCAGTCATGACCGTCTCCGAAGGCGGGTGTTTTCTGGGGAAATCGCCCCCTGCTTGGGGGTTCTGTGCGAAAACCGGCGGTTCACCTATAATTTACGAAATATTCCCCGGCCCGACCGTCCCGAGGGACCGGGAGCCGGCTCTGCCGGCGGAGGCAGGTTCTCCGTGGTCCATTATCGCAGGTTTCGTAATACCGACCCGCCCCGTTTGGCAGCCGTGTGGAACGATTGTTTCACCGGGCGCGGGGCGGTGGGCTTGCGCGGCAGCATGCCGCTGGAGCAATACGTATTCGCCAAACCGTATTTCGACCCGGCCGGCCTGATCCTGGCGGAGGACGAGGGCCAGTGCGTCGGCTTCGCCCATGCCGGTTTTGCCGTCAACGAACAGGGTACCGACTTGGACACCTCCACTGGCGTGACGTGTCTGATCGGGGTCCGGCGGGCCTATCAACGCCGCGGCATCGGCTCGGAATTGCTGCGCCGGTGTGAGTCGTATTTGCACCAGCGCGGGGCGCGGACCTTGCTGGCCGGCCCGCAAGGCCGCCACGCCCCGTTTTACGTGGGCTTGTATGGCGGCAGCCAGGCCCCGGGATTTTTAGCCAGCGACCCGTCGGCCGCTTCGTTTTTCGCCCGCAACCACTACCTGGCATGCCAGAAAACTCTGGTCTTGCAACGGCGCTGCCGGGAACCTCCGCCACGCGTGGAGCCAAGCCTGGCCCGATATGCCCCGACTTACCAGATGCACCTGCGCTCGCCCAAGGGTTTACGGTCCTGGTGGCTGACGTGCCAGTTCAACCTCCTGGAGCCGGTGGAGTTTTTCCTGGCCGACAAGTGCACGCACGAGGAAGTCGCCTGGGCCCTGGTGTGGGAAATGGACGGGTTCAACGTCGCCTGGAACCTGCCGGCCGTGGGCGTGATCGATCTGGTCGTGCGCCAGCCGCTGCGCCGCCAGGGCCTGGGCCAGTTTTTCCTCGGCCTCCTGCTCCGCCATGTCCAGGAACAATTTTTCGAAGTGGTCGAAATCCAGGTCAACGAAAACAACGTCGCCGCCTTGGGGTTGTGCCGGCGCCTGGAGTTCGAAGAGGTGGATACCGGGTTCGTCTATAAAAAAGCGGCCAATGACCAGTGGTCCGGGGTGCACGAGATGGTTTGCTAACCACAGAGACAGGAAAAAAGGCATTCTTGAATCGGGTGTGCCCATTGATTCCGGATCTGTTTTTGGATCCACTAGAAGAAAAGAAAGAGTAGGATGAAGAGTAAGATTAGGAAGACGAGTAGGAACAAGATTAAGAGTGAGAGAAGGATTTGATGGAGGTTTTTTCTTACCCTTAATCTTGCTCCTAATCGTCTTCCTAATCCTAATCGTAAACTTAATCTTTCTCTCTTCTTCGGGTAGGGAAGAGTGCCCCGGAAACGGTGGGCTGACTCTTGCCTTTGTTTTTTTCTCTGTGTTCTCTGTTTCTCTGTGGTTATACTTTCTGTGGGTTCGTGCAAACCGCGTCGTGCACCCAATAAATCCGCCTGGATCAAATCGCCATACCTCTAACCTAAAAAGGTGCCCTATGAAATGCCTGTTGTTTTTTCTTGGAATCGGACTGGCGACGCTGGGCCCGCGGGGGTTGGCCCAGGACAAGGAAACCGAGCGCGACCAGGCGGTGGCGGTCATCCAGAAGCTCAAAGGCAAGTTCGCCGTGGATGACAAAAGCCCCGGCAAACCCGTGGTGAAGGTGGATTTGCACGGCCGGGCCGCCACCGACAAGGACCTGGCCGCCTTGAAGGGCCTGGTCTTCGTGAAAGCCATGGACCTCGGGCATTCCAAGATCACCGGCGCCGGGCTGGTTCACTTGAAAGGCTTGACGCGCCTGGAGAAGCTGGTCCTACACGATACCCAGGTCGGCGACGCCGGCCTGGCCCACCTCAAGGGTTTGACGCGCTTGCAAATCCTTGACCTGGAAGGGACGGAGGTGACCGACAAAGGGGTCAAGGATTTGCAGAAGGCGCTTCCCAAAGTGAAAATCGAACGCTGATCCGGCGCGCCTTATGACGCCGACATATGAACCACGAAAAACACGAAAAACACGAAAAAAGTAAGACAGTTGCATGTCTTCATTTCGTGTTTTTAGTGATTTTCGTGGTTCCTTTTTTGGATTGAGTAATCATCATCATGAGCCAATCCCTGCACACCACCGTCGTCGGCAGCTATCCCATGCCGGCCTGGTTGGCGGCCTATCCGTCGGTGGGGCATCTGGGCGACGCTCTTCTCGTCGTGCTCAAGACCCAGGAGCTGGCCGGCATCGACGTCGTCACCGACGGCGAGTTGTCGCGCTTTGACGTCAACCATCCCGAAACCAACGGCATGATCGACTATTTCCTCCGGCCGCTGGACGGCATTCGCGCCGCCCTGACGCGCCACGAGCTGGAGGAATTTCGCCGCCAGCCGGGGATGGAGTTTCGCAGCCAGCCGGCCGGCGTCGTGGTCGGCAAGATCGGCGAGGGCCTGCTCAACCTGCCGGCGGCGTATCAGGTCGTCAAGGAGCTGTCGCCCCGGCCGCTCAAGTTCACCGTCACCAGCCCGTACATGCTGGCCAAAACGCTGCTCGACCGGCACTACGGCGACCGCCGGGCGCTGGCCCTGGATTTGGCCGAGGTCTTGCGCCGGCAGGTGCAACACATCGACGCCGCCGTGGTGCAGGTGGACGAGGCCAATTTGCCCGGTTCGCCCGAGGACGGTCCCTGGGCCGCCGGGGCCATCAATCACGTCCTCGGCGGCGTGGGCGGCAAAAAGGCCGTGCACCTGTGCTTCGGCAACTACGGCGGCCAGACTATTCAGAAGGGTTTTTACCGGCAATTGCTGCCTTTCTTCAACGCCCTGGAATGCGATCATCTCGTCCTGGAATTCGCCCGCCGCGGCTACGATGAGCTGGATGTCTTCCGCGATTTGAAGCCGACCATCGCCCTGGGCCTGGGCGTGATCGACATCAAAGACAACGAAGTCGAGCGCCCCGAGGACATTGCCCGCCGCATCGACAGCGCGGTCCACATCCTCGGCCCCGAGCACATCCGCTGGGTCCACCCCGACTGCGGCTTGTGGATGCTGCCGCGCTCGGTCGCCGACCGCAAGATGCGGGCTCTGGTCGAGGGGCGGGACTTGTATTGTGGATCAACGACTCCCAACGGATAATATATGGGCGGTTGGAACTACCGCTCTGAGCTGTTAGGTCAGGCTTTCCAGTCTGACAAGTTGCGTCAGCCTGGAAAGGCTGACCTACAATCGGAAGGCAACCATGAACCAAAAAAAACTGCCCGAAAAAAAAGAAAAACCTCCGCTTAAGACCAAAGGCACGAAACTCGTTCGAAAGGGCAAGGCCGCCCGCTATCCCCTGTCCAATAAAAAGTTGGAAATCCTGGGGGTAAAACACAAACCGGCGCCAAGTTGGTATGAAGAGGAAGAGCTCCCCTGAAACGCAAAGCGAGGTTCGACGTGCCCAAACCCGCGCGCGGTCGAATTATTAAGGCGGACGTGCTGGACCCTCAAAGTAAAAACCGCAAACGTCGCCCTTTGGTAAACGTCACGCCAAGCGAAGAAATCCTCCCCGGGCGTTCCTTTGGGGGAGTGGCAATCACCAGTGCTGTTTCCAAGCCTCTACCGGCTGATTGCGTGGCCCTACCTTACCACCCGCGGGGACACCCTAAAACAAAATTGAAGACATTCTGCGCGGCAAAATGCACGTGGCTCCAAAAAACCGCACGATGCGGTCCCTGGCCCTGGGACGGAACTTGTATTGTGGGGCTTTTGAAACCAAGGGATAATGGAGGGGTTCGCCCCTGTCGGTACAAGTAACATCCGCAGTTGGGGAACCCGGTTGCTATTTGTGGATTAATTTTGTGGGGAGGCTGCCATGGCTGAAAATCTCTTAAACCTTCAAATTTCCGAACAAGCGCGAATCGCATATACCTCGCTGGGGCCGGAGGATCGCCGCCTCGTCGAGGCCTGGTTCGATCACCTCCGGAATTGGCGGAACGATGATTTCATTCGCTCCAAATCCAAGCGTCTCAATCCCGATGAGGAGATTTACGTTTTTCAGACCAGCACCGACATCGTTATTGCCTTCGCGATCACCGCCAATGAGGTTACCGTGCTTTCCATCTTTCGTAAGGAGACTTTGCGAGCGTTCGAGACTATGGCGGAGCGAAGTGCCTCATGAAGGAATTCAACACGATCACATTCGATCCGGCTCAATGCCGCAAGGAACTCGATCGGCTTGGAGCTCTCCTCGCGTCCAAGCAAGAATTGTCTGAACGCCATGACTTACAACCCTTGTTCAAAGAAAGTCCGCAATTGGCGGCCTTCATGGGGACGAGTATCCCGGATATCGGCCTGGCTAATCGTTTAGCCTTCGAGTTTCAGATCTTTGGCGACTATGCCGCCGATATTGTCATTGGCAACTTTGAAAGAAAGACCTTTTGCGCGATCGAACTGGAAGACGCCCTCCCCAACAGCATTTTCTCCAAGCCTGAAGGCAAAGCGACCAGTGAGTGGGGCCGCCGTTTTGAGCACGGATTCGGTCAATTGGTCGATTGGTTTTTCTCGTTCGATGACCACAAGAACTCCGCCGGATTCACCAAACACTTTGGTTACGGGCATATTGAGTTTTTCGGCATGCTGCTTATCGGTCGGTCAGGAGATATTTCCGAACACGAGCGCACTCGGCTACGCTGGCGATCGGGCAGGGTGACCGTGAATACACATAAGGTTTTTTGTCGAACTTACGACGAGCTTTACGAGGCCCTCAACAGCGATTGGCGATTGCTTTCTCCGATGAGTCAGAAATAAAAGGCGAAGTAACTTGAGAAGGAAGATCCTCCGGAGGTTTTCTAATCCCCATGCGCCTCCTGGCCATCGGCGACATCCACGGCTGCCTGATCGCGCTCGACACGCTGCTCGAGGCCGTCCGCCCGCAGCCGGACGATCAGATCGTCACCCTGGGCGATTACGTCGATCGCGGCCCGGATTCGCGCGGCGTTCTCGACCGCCTCTTACAGCTGCGCCAGCAATTTCCCCTGGTGGCCCTGCGCGGCAATCACGAGCAGATGATGGTCCAGGCCCGCACCGACCCGGAAGTCCGCGAAGACTGGCTCTTGTTCGGCGGCCAGGCCACGCTCCTGTCCTATGGCCAGGCCGGTGAACCGGGCCGGCTCGAGGAGGTGCCCCAGCACCACTGGCTATTCCTGGAAAAAAACCTGGTGTGGTGGCACGAAACGGACAGCCATTTCTTCGTCCACGCCAATGTGCGTCCCGACCTGCCCTTGGCCGAACAGCCGGAAACCACCTTGCTGTGGGAAAAACTGATCGTGGTCCGGCCGCACGTGTCGGGCAAGATCATGGTGTGCGGCCACACGGCGCAAAAGAATGGCCTGCCCCTTTTTCTTGAGCACGCGATTTGCCTGGACACCTACGTCTACGGCGACGGCTGGCTGACTTGCCTGGACGTTGGCAGCGGCCAGGTCTGGCAGGCCAACCAGCGCGGCGAGAGCCGGCAGTGGCGATTAGTTGATTCTTGAAAAAGAAGTGGCCTCAAATTCCAAAATGTGTTTAAGCATGTCCTCAAACCAAGGTAGCTTTACTCGAGAATCCCCAGGGCGCGCAAACGATTTTGCAGGTCGAGAAAATCCACATAGACGATGCCCTGCCAGCCGCAGGCCTTGGCGCCGGCGACGTTGGCGGCCAGATCGTCAATGAACAGGCACTTTTCGGCAGGGCACTGGGCCTGACGGTGGCAGTGGGCGAAGAAACCCGGATGCGGTTTACGCACGCCGATTTGATAGGACATGACCAGGCCGTCGAAAAGCTCCAAGACGTCGGCGAACTGCCGGCGAAATTGCCGGCAATGCAGGTCATTGGTATTGCTGCCCAGCAGCAACCGGTAGCGGGGTTTCAATAGGGGCACCAGCGAACACACCTCGGGATTGGGCTGGAAAATGTCGGCCCAGGCGGCTGCCAGGGTGCCTTGGTCGCAGCGCAGCCGCCAGCGCCGGACGACCTCGGCGAGAAAATCCTCGGTGCTAATCTGGCCCGCTTCATACGCATCTTCCAGCGGCGTGCCGTACACCGCCGCTTCCATCTCGGCCGCCGTCAAATCGGTATAAAGCGCCAGCCGCTCCAGAGTCCGCCGGTGATCGAAATAGCCCACAACGTTGCCGAAGTCGAAGACGATGGTTTGCATGAAAGTAGTCAGTGGCCAGTGGCCAGTGGTCAGTGGTCAGCAACACCGGCATTTTCATCAAGTAGGCGCTGGTTCAAGTCCGGGCTTGAGCGGCCAATGCGCGGGCCAAAGGGGAGTTTTGACAACGGAGGCACAATAGGTCGCGCCTCACCTGATCGGAAAGACTTTCTTGCGCCTTGCGAGGGCTTGTTGAGCGGCCCCCCCCTCACTTCGCGGTCTTCGCCAGCGTAAGTCGCACGACCCAGACGCTGTAGGTTCCTTTGGCATCGGCGGCGGGGACCCAGCGGTCGGGGGTCCAGGTGTGCTTGATGCGGTCGTAGATGACCAGCACGCTTTGGGCGCCGTCCGTAACGACGCGGCTGTAGGCGGAAGTATGCTTGCCGCCCTGAATCGGGTCGTCGGGATGGCAGGCGTCGTGGTGGCCGTGCAGCGCGACCTTCTGCCAGGCCAGGCCGTCGCCGGCGGAGTTGAGCCACACGTAATTGCCCGGCCGGCCGCCCGAGAGGACGACCGTGCCGTCGGCCAGCACCGCCAGGCTGGGCTGCACCGAGAAGACCCCCTTCAGGGCCAGCGGCTCGGTCCAGGTCTTGCCGTCGTCGCCGCTGAACGTCTGACCGTACGGCACCGTGGACGCCAGGCGGAAGATGCACATGAGGCGGCCGTCCTTGAGACGGCAGATGGCCGACTCGCTCGGCCCATCCGCCCCAGGCAACTTGCACTTCTCGTCGGCGATGACCGAGCGGATGCGCCAGCGGATGCCGTCTGGCGACTCGGCCAGCACCAGGCTGCAGCGCTTCGGGCCTTGAAAGTACCCATACAGGGTCGCCAGATAGGCGCCGTCCTTGAGCGCGAGCGTGCTGCCATTAAAGGCGAAGCCGGACACGCCCGCCTTCTCGGCGGCCTTGTTGTAGGTTTGATCGGGCCGCGGCCAGCCGCTGACGGTCACGCCTTCCTTGAAGGTTTGCAGATCGCGCTTGCCCTTGGCGCAGATTTGATAGGGGGCGCCGAGCGTGCGGTCCGATCTTTTGTGCAGGTTGTAGGGCAGGATCAGGTGAGCGCCCGATTTGAGGGCGAGGTTGCTGTCGCCGTAGCGGAAGGGCATGGGGGGCGTCCAGGTCAAGCCGCCGTCGCCGGACCAGCAGACGGACGCCGTCGGCGTGTGGACGGTCTCGTCGGAGTAATTGTTGAGCACGGCCAAGAGCGACCCGTCGGCCAGCCGCATCAGCGTCGGGAACCACAGGTAACTTTGGCTGCGCGCGACGAGGACCGGACGCGCTAGGGCGACGTTCAGGCCTTGCAACTTCTCGGTCCGCGTGACCTGCCAGCCGTCCGTCCTGGGGGGAGGTTCGGCCGCGCCGCCGAGCGTCAGGCCGCCGAGCACGACCGCCAGGCACAGCAAACACGGGGCGAAAGGGAGTGGTCCGGGGAAAGGGATCATGGTCGAGAGGCTCCTGAGCGAGGATGTAGCTTTCAGCCAACGGAGGTAGGCCTTACCTCAAGCCGATTCGATCACCAGTTTGCGACCCTCGAGGCGGGCTCGAATTCGCGATCCTGGCTTGGCGCCCAGGCGTTTGAGGACCTCCCCGGGAACCCGCAAGGTGGCCCCGCGGCGGTCCACGCGGGAGACATACACCGACTCCACCTCGACCTCGGCAGGCTCGGCCACCTGCCAATCCTGGTCCTCGAAGACCTCGAATACATCATGGGTTTGCCAGAACTCGCGTTCTTGCCGCAAGGAAGTAAACCGCGGAATCTTTCGTCGCTCTGCCATGTTATCGCACTCTCTTCCTGAACCTCTTGCGCTCCGGGTCCGTCATGTCGCGTGCCGTGACCACGCGATAGACACCAGACGCGCGACGCGCTAGCACGGCCAGCAAGTAGCGCCCCGCGATAGAGCGGCCAAGGGCCACATATCTGCCGGAACGCCCCCGCTGAAACAGGTGCCGTTTTGCCAAAAGCTCTTCCACTTCCTCCGGCTCCACACCGTGCCGGGACTCCTCATCCCATTCTATGCGCATCCGTCTCATAATTGCACGCGATCAAGACCCCGGGGCGCGGATCACCGGCACGTGACATTCACTTCTCCGATGCTTGAAGCGAACGTAAAAACGCAATGGCCCCCGTGTTGCCGCTTTCCAGCGCGACAGCAAGGGGTGTTTTATTGTTGTGGTGTCTGCGATCATTGGTATCGGCCCCGGCCTCGACCAGGAGCTTGAGCGACTCGGCGTAGTCGCGTTCTTTTCCCTGGCCACAAGCGGAGCCGCCCCAGGCGGCCGCATGTAAGGCGTCGAGAGAATCCGGCCTGGCGCCCTGGGCCAGCAGAACTTTGATGGTTTCGATGCGTGCATTGTTGGCTGCCCACGAAAGCACCGAGGCCCAGCTTGCCGTCGTTGGCCGCATAGTGCAACGCGGTGCTGCCCTTGACGAAGGGTTGGCCGCGGCGATCGGGCCCCGGCCATTCGAGCCGGGCGATTTCCGGAGCTTTTTCCAGGATCGCAAGCGCCTCCTGCTCGCGCGCGGCGTCGTATTTTGTCGCGAGCAACTGATAAAACGGGGTGTCTTCTGAGTAGCGCATATCTTGGCGTATTATATGGTTCGGATATGTTACTTGCCGACAAACTTCTTGACAGCCACGTTTTGGTCCGCCAGGAGACGCCCGAGCGACCGGTCGGGAGAGGAAGGATCGACGACGGTTACTGATTAAGGGAGTATAACGGTAGCATAAAGGGAATCTTAAACTGTCGTTCACTATTTTCTCCCACTGAAAACCCGGATGCGTCGAATTAGTACCATTCCCCTGCCCTTGAAGTTACAATCAGGCAAATCATGAAGAATCCGTTTCGCGCCTTTCGATTTCCAACAGATTCATGCGCCGGCGCGTTCCCTGAAGGTAAGGAAGGTTCGTCATGCAGAAGTTCTTTTTGGGGTTTTCCGCCGCCCTTCCTCTGCTGTTCTTATTACCCCCGCGGCCAATCAATGCCAGTCCGGGTGATACCGATTCCGTTCGGCCGCGGATAGAATTCAACCAGGAAATATCCGGTCGATTTGCCAAGCTGATTGCCGACCTCGATGATAGTAATTATCCGGTTCGCGACAAAGCCACACGGGAACTGGCGAAACTGCGGGACCTTGCCATACCCGCTCTCCGGAAAGCCCTTGAAAAACCCGTTTCCTTGGAAGTCCGGGTGAGGATTGAACAACTATTGGAAAAGCGGCAAAGATTTCACGCCTATCAAGCAAAGGCCGAGGCGGTGGCACGGGAGTTTGCCGACCACGCCATGAAAGCGCTTCAAATTCTGGAAACAAGACACGTCACGCCTGCCTCAAAGCAACAACTGATTGCTTGGTCGGTTCAAGGGATGTTCCAGGAATTAAAAGAACCTACGCTTCTTCCGGGACCTTTGCCCGGAAGAAATGGCCCCTTTCGGGGCAGATGAAAAATTGCCAATTACCAATTGCCAATTGAAATTCGGCCATCACTTTTCCCAAAATTGGCAATTGGTAATTGGCAATTGGCAATTGGTTTAACGTCGCTCCTGGCTTGAGGAGACACCTGTGATCGGGCAACGGCAGGAAAGTCCAAGCGTGGGAAAGTGGGAGAGCCAGAGCGCAACAGCGCGAGCCTTTTCCGCGCTCCCACCCTCACACGCTCCCACACTCCTACGGCTTTTGGGCTGGCTGTGGCGGATCGCCGCCGGCTCAGTCCTGGCGGGTCTTGGGCTGGTCCTGAATTTCTTTCTCTTCAGTTTCCTGGGCAGCATTGCCGTCCTGGGCTGGACCTATCGCTGGATGCAAGTGGTGGTGCTGCGCAGCTGGTGGAAACAAAGCCCGATCCGGCGGGACAAGCCTTTTGACCAGTTTTGTGAGTCCCTGGGAGAAATCGGCCCGGCGCCGCGGCCGCGCTGGTTTGTGCACCAGCATTTTAGGCAGGCGCTGGCCGGGCCTCTCGGAGCGGCCCCATCCCTACTGCGCCGCCTCGGGCGCTGGGTCTTTTTGCCCTGGCATTCTTTCCGCCTGAATTTCCGCCTCGGCTTGCAGGCCCTTTTTTGCACCTACCTTGTCATGGGCTGGGGCTGCTTGATGATGTGGGTGTCGTGGGAGTTCGGCTGGTTGAATTCGTTCAACCAGGGCTACGAGCAAGCGTACCTGGGCCCGTTGACCGGCCTTCTCGGCAGCCTGCTGTTGATTTTGTCGCTGTTTTACGTGCCGATGGCCCAGGCCCATCAGGCAGCGACGGGCGAGGCGCGGACCTTCTTTCACTTCCGCTTGATCTGGCGGCTCATCCAGGCGCGAACCACGGCCTACGTCGGCCTGGCCGCTTTGGTCACTCTGGTGAGCATCCTATTCGAAGTCCTGCGCGTGGCGGTCGTGTCCGATCAGTTCGCCGGTAACTTGGCCGCCACCGATCGGGAGGGATTGAACTACCTGCGCGGTTACCTGTTCGGCGGCACGGTGGCATTATTCGTCGTCTTGCTGGGCCTCCGCCTGCTGGCTGCAAAAATATACCAATCGGCGGTGTTGAAAGCCTTGCGCCTGGGGTGGATCACGCCCGGCGAATTGCCGCTGCGCCTGGCGGCCTGGCTGGATCGCCTGCATCTGACCCCGGAACCCGTCAAATCCAGCGGGGGCCTGGGTCAAGTGATGGTCATTACCAGCCGCTGGAGTTATCGGCGGTTTCTGTATGCCGTCTTGTTCAGCGTCTGGCTGTTGTTCGTGATCCGGTTCTATGCGGGTTATTTCCAGGCCGCCAACGGATTTCGCGGGTTCATATCGCATCCGCTCATCCAGTTTCCCTGTTTTGACTACGTTCCCTGGCATTTGCAAGTCGCCGCCAAGGAATAACCGACTGGACCTCTTTTTCCGAACCCTTTACCATCCGCCCGTAGAGATTCGGAGGAAAAACCGGATGAGGATCTGGTCATGGATGACAACGCAAGGCAATGGAAAAAAGACCTTGGGACCCTTGGGTTGTTGCTGGGTTTGGTGGTTGTGTTGCGGGGCTGGCTTTTGACCCACACCGTCGTGCCGGCGCGCGATACCATCGGCTACATCCGCTATGCCCTGGAGTTCGAACGGTTTTCCGAAAATTCCAGTCTTTGGGAAACCTGGCAAAAAGTCCTGCGAAAAAATCACCAGCATCCCGGCTACCCCCTTTCTATCCTGGCGGTCTCGGTGCCGGTTCGCTATTTCGCCGGCCGCATCGATCCCAATACCATGCAGCTCAGTGCCCAGCTCGCCAGCAACCTGGCGGCGGTGCTGCTGGTTTTGCCGATGTTTTTCCTGGGGAAAATGCTGTTCGATCGCCGGATTGCCTTCTGGGGAACTTTGTTGTTCCAGGTATTGCCGATCGGGGGCCACATTCTTTCGGATGGGGTTTCGGAGCCCTTGTTTTTGCTGTTGGTCGTATCGGCTTTGCTGATTGCGGTGCAGGGGTTTCGCGATCACTCCCCGGCTCGCTTCAGCTTGTGCGGCCTGTTTTGCGGACTGAGCTATTTGACCCGGCCGGAAGGGGCCTTGGTCCTGATCGCCGCCGGGGCGACGCTGGTGGGAGTCCAGCTAGCGCCGGCCTGGCGGCGCTCCTGGGTACGACAACTGGCCTGTGCCGCTTGTCTGGCGGGTACGGCCGGCGCGGTCGGCAGTATGTATGCGGCCGCGACGCAGAAATTCACCAACAAGCCCAGCCTGCACCTGATCATCCACCAGCAGCAAGTGGATAATGCCCCAATCCTGGAACCCGCTTCGGAAACCCCGGGGGTCATCCATGGATCGGTGTGGGCAGCTGCCATCACAAAGGGGGGCTCTGGGCCCGATCGCCTGGTGCGTGGTTTGGGGGCCCTGGGTGGGGAATTGATCCAGTGTTATCACTACCTGGGTGCGCTTCTTGTCCTCGTCGGCCTGCTCTGGCAGGGACCCCGGTTGTTCCATCACTCAGGAACCGGGTTCCTGGCGGTTTATGCCGGCCTGCACACCGTGGTCCTGACCTTCCTGGTCGTCAACGTCGGCTACGTTTCCGTTCGGCACATCTTGATTCTGGTGCTTCTGGGGTCTTATTTCCTGGCGGCGGGCTTGGTGGATTTGCCGGGGCGGCTGGGGAGCGCGGAGCGCCGAGCGCTGAGCGCGGAAGGCGGTACGCGCTCGGTGCTTCGCGCTCTGCGCTCCGCGCTTGGCGCACCGCGGTTGGCGTTGATCTTGGTGCTGCTCTTTGCCGTCGCCTGTTTGCCCAAAACCCTCCAGCCGTTGCACGTCCATCGGGCGGGCCACCTGGCCGCCGGCACTTGGTTGGCGCAGCGGGTTCAGCCCGGCGACATTGTCGAGGACGATCATTGTTGGTCCCACTATTATGCCGGTCTGGTTTTTGCGGAGAACCAAACGCCGGCGGTTCCCCAGGGCCATCAGCCGCAATGCTACCTGGTGATGACGCGCTCGAAAGATGCCGAGATTGGTCAGGCCCGCCAACTGAATGAGGCCAAGATCCGGGATGCCCAGGGCCAGGTGGTTTATCACTGGCCCCAAACGAAGGCGGTCGAAGCGGCCCGCGTCGTGGTTTATGCCCTGCCCGTCCAACAGTGCGGGCCGTTTTTGCGAGCGCCCCCTCCCCCGGGTTCTCCATGACCTGGTAAAACCAAGCATTCGGCCCCGCCCCCGGAATTGCGCGAGTAGCGAAGTGGTAATCCCAATGGCAATGGAATTAATAACTTGCGACATTTTCCACTCGCGTCAACAGGTTTGTTGAATTGGCGTGAGTGGGGCTTGGCCACGCATTTGTAGTTCAGCCTTTCCAGGTTGACCTCGTTTGACCAGGTTGATTGACATTGGGCTAGCTCGGTCAGGCTGGAAAG